>JAJDBL010000157.1 GCA_029261375.1 Nitrospirales bacterium | reverse complement strand
AAATACAATAGCGACACAGGTTGCAGCGCCACAACAAGCAACATTCACGCATGAACGTCAGGGACCCACTGCATCCACACGCAACTTGACACTCGGTCCACCATCGACATCACAAGGCACGACCGGACAAAAGACTGGAGTGAAGCACATGACTCCACCGATCTATCCTCGGCTCGCACGTCAAAACGGATGGGAAGGAACAGTACAAGTCAGAGCGATCGTGTTACCTTCCGGTAAATCCCACACCCTTGAAATTCAGAAAAGCAGCGGATTTGAAATCTTAGACACTGCGGCGATCAATGCCGTACGATCTTGGAAGTTCATTCCTGCCTATGATGGCAATATTCCAGTCAAGAGCATCGTCGACGTTCCCGTCCGATTCAACCTTCGCCAACAAGGTTGAGCAAGAACTCGCGGAAGCTCAAAGGGCAGAAACGCGCTGTCTTCTAGACGACCCTTCCATCAGTGCGGAACAACCGCATCAACGCAAACCAAAGCGCCACGTTTGCCGGAAGAACAAGCGCCACAATCTCGCCATTGACCTGATCAAACCAGGGTAGCGCCTGCAGGCCAAGACCAATCAGCGTTGATCCTAGCACCAGATGGGATAACACCGACACTGATCCAGAAACATGTTGCGTGCGATACAGATCACGGGGAATCAAAAACATCAGTGGCAGAGCAAACGGTGTCACGAAAAACAGATTCTCGTTGTACGCGGCATCGAGATGGTCGGTTGCGATCCATAAACCAGCGAGAATGGTTCCGGCAACCCCTATGATGCACACCCACAGTCCGGCAAGACCCGTGAACGCAAGCCGTGCGACCCGGCTGTGTGCGGCAACGGTTCCCAGCGAAACAAACGCAACAGCAATCATGCCACCGAGCAAGAGATGCCAAAAGATCCACGTTCCAGAGGTGACATCCGGCAATTCCAATGTACGTTCAAAAAGTGTGCGTTCTTCCTTCACCAACGGTGTCAGGGAGCCATCGTCGCTTGGAACCATCACCGCACGAAGATGCTCTTGCAACATCGCCGGAATGAACATTTCCTCCCACTGAGTGATTGCACGATCAACCGACGGCCCGAGCACCAGAAGAAGGCTGGTGTAGAGCCAGACACTTTGCGTCGTACGGGCTTGCATATGTGACCGAAACGTCGCGCCAGTGAGGGTGTGACTGGTTTGGCCTTGGATCTCTCCTCCTAAGACACGATCAAGCGCATCCCTCACTCGTGTCGAACAATTGTCGGTATAGTAGTCGTAGGCGTAGATCGCGTTTTCTGGCTTGATGTTCCACTCCAGAAAATCGCGAAGGGCTACTCGTTGCTCCGGAGTCAGCGCTAGCGTTTGGATATCAAGCGATCGATTCTGTTGTTGGTAGAAATCGAACGATAATGTGCGATCTTGCGGCTCCACCCAGTACCGCATGTGTCCTCGCGCGAATCGGAGGAGAAAGTTCTCTTCCTCAAAACTAAACCTTCCATAGTTATAGAGGGTATCAATTCCACGAACGGGGTCACGAAGCCACAGGGCGTTGTGACCAAAACGTTGCCAGGACTCCTGACCTGGCCCAAATGTCACCAATGAGACGGCAATCTGTGAACCGTCATCTGATGGCAAACCTACCTCAGCAGCAGCAAACCCATGGAGAAAGATGAGGGAAGGGAGGATCATACAAAATACCCACCTCCGCAGCCCGCCCGGGATACACCTAGACACGCTGATGCCTCGCAAGTCATGAACGACAACATACCTTGACACGGCAAACATCATATCTCTATAACCTTGGACAGACCATGTATCGATTACGATCTCTCATCGCCACCTCGCTCTGTGTTGCCTACGTTGTCCTCACCGGACTTGTTCCGCTTGTCGGTCTTCATCACGAATTTGAGACACGAGATGATGGAGCCCCGCATCACGCCATTGATGACTGCACATGGCTAGAGCACGCAGTTGGGTCAAGCGTATGTTCTGGCGGAGATGTTGATCTCAATCTTCTTCCCCTGCAACAGCTAGTCCTCTACACGCCTGACGACCTTTATCTTTCATTTCTACCTCATTCAATCAAAGCACGTGCACCCCCCGCTCTTCTTTCCTAACGTAATACTTCACCTTTTGACAGCTGAATAGACACGAAACAGGTAGCGGCAATCGATCTCTATCGCTTGATCGTGATCCATTGTTTTCCAAGCATGGAAAGGAAAATGCTCTATGAAATGGGGTCGAATAGGCTTGACCGCTCTGACGGTAAGCGTCGTCGGATTCCTACTGCTCTCACATCCTCACGCTGTTCTCGGAGAGAGTGTCCAATCCGAGCCACAGAAAAATCGCATTGACGAAGACACTCAACTTGAACTGTTGAACTCGAAACAGGAGCAACAGGAACAAGAGATTCAAACGTTAAAACGCGAGATCATGCAGCAACGTCGAGGATCTTTAGGATCCGCAATTTCCAAGTTTAATCCCAAAATCGGACTCAACGGTCTCTTCACCGCTGCGGCCTTCTCAGATGATGAGAACCTGAATTTTGGTGATCATGATCCCAGAGAAAACGGGTTCAACGTCCAGGCAATGGAATTGAACTTCAAAGGCGGCGTGGATGCCTACTTCACCGCTGAAGCCAACGTGAGCTTAATTGTTGGCGGTGGCGAAACGAAGATCGAATTTGAAGAAGGTTTTCTCACCACCCAAGCACTTCCCTATAACCTTCAGGTGATGGGCGGGCAGTTCTTTACCCGTTTTGGCAACATGAATCATGTCCATGCCCACGCCTGGAATTTTGCTGATCAACCGATCATCCTCAATCGTCTGTTTGGACCGGATGGCCTCCGCGGTCCGGGTGTCCAAGCGTCGTGGTTAGCCCCAACACCCTTCTATCTTGAGCTCATTGGGAGCGCACAGCAGGCTCAAGGTGAAATTGCCGTCAGCTTTCTCGGCGAAGCAGGCCAACGTGTAGGTGGTCACATTCTCGGAGATCGCGGAACAAATAGTGCGGATGACCTCATCTATATGCCGCGTATCGTAAGCGCGTTTGATTTGACCGACGCAACAACACTGATGCTTGGAGGCTCTGCCCTTTTTGGGCCTAACGCATCCTCATCCAATGCGAGAACAACCATCTATGGAGCAGACATGAAACTGAAATGGCAACCTCGACGAAACTCGATGGGAGCCCCCTATCTCACATGGGAATCAGAGGTCTTGTATCGCGATTACGAAGCCGGTGCCAACCAGGAAAATGCGGTCCTTGAGGACACATTGGAAGACTTTGGACTCTATACTCAGCTCGTCTACGGCTTCACACCGCGTTGGGCTGCTGGCCTACGCTTTGAATACGCAGATGGTCAGGATGGACTCGCTCAGGTTGCGGATGACCTGCGCAGCGAGCGTTACCGCGTCTCCCCCAATATCTCATGGTCGACATCTGAATTTTCTCGACTCCGCGTGCAATA
>JAJDBL010000156.1 GCA_029261375.1 Nitrospirales bacterium | reverse complement strand
CTGGACTAGGTATCATGGTCTCGTGATGCCTGACATGGCGCGACCCTGCATAACAGTCATTGACCGGGAGACACAGGCATTGAAGGTGCAGCACACATCGAGGCAGGTCGTATTGGTGCTGTTGGTGTGGGTTGTCTACGGGAATTCCCTTTACGATCCATCTGTCTTCGATGATTGGCATGTTATTCAGGAAAATCCCTCGATCCGCAATTTCCAAAATATTCCGCTCTTTTTGTTGATATTCGCCGCTTGTCTCTCCTCACAGGCAACCGCGACGAGGCGGAAGCCGAGTTTCAGGAAGCGTTGCGACAACGCCCCAACGCTATGAAAGCCTATCAATCTTCTGGCTGATTTTTATGAGAAGGAAGGATGATGGGATGAGGCCATTGCAACGCTGAAACGTCTACTAGCTCTCGATCCTACCCAATCTAATATTAAAACAGCGGATAGAGCGTCGTTCAACCGAGATCGAATCTTCGTCCTCCGGGCGGGAGCCTTTCACGACTCCTCTGGGGGTGGCTGCAGCAGCGGTGTGGTGAGTTGTGCACGTTGGATTTCTGGGGAGTTTTGGGCCTCTGTCCCGGCATGGGCGTCCAGATACTCCGTAAGGACGGCCATGTCTTTGGGAGTAACATCATGAAACTCAACGGCAATCTGGTATTGGGCTCCGCGATTCGTGATCAGTTTGGTCGCCCGTGTCACGCTGCCCGTGACGATCAGAGGCGAACCTGTGTGACCGAATTGGGGGACACGGGAAAAATCGACCTCGAGTTCAAGGCAATCACCGGTAACAAGACGAGTTTTCGAGTCAAAGCGTATCCCACTCTTGCTGAGGTTGATGCGTTTGCCGAAGGGGAGTGACATTGGTCCAGGCGGTTTGCCAGCGATGCTCTGGCGGTATCGGAGTGTGAGGAGACTGGAAACCCGTGGGACACGTCGTCGTTCAGGTGACATCGGTGTTTCCCTCTTTAGGCATCGGGAGAGACTGTTGTGTTTGCTCCGTCACGGGTACATGTTTCCGTAGGGCATCTTCAGATCGTTTGGGTTGAAACTGAAGCCCAAAGGCTATCGCAAACAGCTTGCATAGTCTCTCGGCAACCCAGGGTAACCCGACATCAGCTCCCAACTCTTTTGCCATCGTCGTTACGTCGCATCCTGCAATGCCACAGGGGACGATCCAATCGTATGGTCGAAGGTCATTCACGATGTTCAGTGCAAACCCATGCATTGTCACGCCGCCACTGATGTGGACGCCAAGCGCCGCAATCTTTCGGTTCCCAATCCAGACCCCGGTACAGCGATCACGGCGGCTTGCTTTGAGACCAAAGTCCTCAAGCACACGAATCAAGACATCCTCAAGCATGTGCATGTACGCTTTGGGGCCAGTGCAGTATGTTCTGAGTTTAAGAATGGGGTACCCCACCAGCTGACCGGGACCGTGGTAGGTGATGAGACCTCCACGCTCGGTCCGGTGAATGGGAATGCCGTGTTGGACACGAGCGTCTTCGTCAACTAGTTGAAGTCCTTCGTCGACTCGTTTTCCGACAGTGTACGTTGGTGGGTGTTCCAATAAAAGAAGTGTGTCAGGAATTTTGTCGTCGACTCTCTCGGCATGAAGCGCTTGTTGGAGTTTCCACGCCTCCTCATATGGAGTGAGTGGTAACTGATACAGATGGGCTGGATGTTTTGTCACAGGGTCTCCGTTGGGGATTCCGGGTGAAGCTACCATACACGTTTCATTGTGTCCAAGCTGGAGGTCTGTTGCTGCCCTCGTGTTGCTTTTGACAAGGTCCAACCTCTAGAATCCGCAGACTATGCCGCGTGCCATCCGTGTCCCCTTGAAGCGAAAATTTCAGCAACACTTGTTACGCTGGTATCGCAAGCATGGGCGTGATTTGCCGTGGCGCGAAACGTCTGATCCTTACGCAATTTTGGTCTCTGAGGTCATGTTGCAGCAGACGCAAGTTGATCGAGTCGTCCCCAAGTACCATGAATTTCTCTCGAAGTATCCCACGTTGAAGGCCTTGGCGAAGGCGCGCCGAAGCGACGTGAAGAAGACGTGGTATCCATTAGGCTACAATATCAGACCGACGCAGCTCCATAGTATCGCTCGTGAGACGGTCGCGCACTACGGCGGCGAGCTTCCAAGTACTGACGAGGAACTCCAGTCGTTCAAGGGAATCGGACGCTACACGTCAGGCGCCATTCGATCGTTCGCGTTCAAACAAAATGCGCCGATTCTCGATACCAACGTTCGTCGTGTGTTGCTTCGCGTCTTTCTCGGCAAACCACGCACTAAACCGTCGGAGTCGAGGATGTGGGACTTATCCGAGGAATTGCTTCCTCGAGGTCGAGTCTATGACTTCAATCAAGCGCTCATGGATTTCGGTGCTTGTATTTGTTCCGCGAAAGCTCCGGTGTGCCCCAAATGTCCGATGAGAAATTTCTGTAAGGCCTATGAAAAGGAAGCAGTTAAAGGTAAGAGGCCGCCTGTGAACCTCCTAGGCTCACAATGAACCGGATTCGCAGAGGGAATATGTTTATTAAAAATAGTTTGTGTTACGAGGAGGACCATATGATGAAGCATGCACACACATACCGTGGAATGATTGGATTTCTGGCGACGTTGTGTCTCCTGGTTGCCGGTAGTGCTATCGCCGATGAACGGAAACATGTGAACCCCCATTCAATGGAGATGGACTATAGCGAGTACTTTAAAGAAGGCCACGAGGGAAAGGAGGGCCACCACGGAGAGATTCGCGGCCACGGCAAGAAAAAGGAGCATGGCGATTCACATGGCCACAGCAAGAAGTCTGGACATCATGGGATGCACGGAGATGGACACCACCATGCATTCTCATTGCACGCGTTGAAGAAAAAGTTGCACCTGACGACCTCCCAGGTTGACGCCATTCGGCCGGTTGAAGCTGACTACAAGAAAGCCGTCATTCGAAAGAAAGCCGATGTGCGAATTGCTGAGATCGATCTGGGTCTTCTCATTGACTCACCGAGCCCAGATCGAGGCAAGCTCAAAACCATTGTTGAGTCAATCGGGCGTATGAAAGGCGAATTGATGATGGCTAGGATCGATGCCTTCCTGAACGTGAAGAAAGAGTTGACTGCTGAACAGCAGGAAGAATTCTCAAAGATGGTGCATGGCCACATGATGGGGCATGCCGGTGCAGGACATGGAGGGGGCCACCACGGCAAGAAAGGCCACCGTAGCAAAAGCCATCATGGAACGGGTCATCATGATAAGGGGAATCACGGCAAGAAGGGCCACGGCGGGATGGATCATGGCCATGGAATGGGGCACTGAATAAAACGCGGGGAATCGAAAACCAGTGACCCTGGTGCGCGGTAACACGAAGCAACGTGGGAAGCCCAGTGATACGCATGTGACTTTTTAACGATATGTATTACGAGAAAAGGTAGAGTGATGAAAAATACAAGTAGGTTAGCCGCAGTCACGATCCGACATTTGTTTCTCATTGTTGGTGTGATAGTGATCTCTTCACTGCTTTTAGGTTTTACAGGGCTGAGTCAGGTTGTGGCCAAAGAAGGAACCCCTTACTCTCTGGATCCACCGCTCGCGTTACAGGACCCGGATCGCTATATCCCCAAGGACAACCCGCTCACGAAAGAGGGTGTTGAACTCGGCAAGCTTTTGTTCTTTGATAAACGTTTATCAGTGAACAATACGGTGTCTTGCGCGACGTGCCACATGGCTGAGGTGGCGTATACGGATGGACAGCCGGTGTCGACAGGGGTGTTCCGACGCCAAGGTGGCCGGAGTGCACCCACGTCAATTAATAGACTGTATGGCAAGATGCATTTCTGGGATGGACGCGCAGCGACGATGGAAGCACAAGCAGTCATGCCTATCACCGATCATCTAGAAATGGCTATGCCTTCACACAAGGCCGTTGAAGACAAACTAAACACCATTCAGGGATACAAGAAGCTTTTTCAGGAGGTGTTTGGAACTGATGTGACGATTGGTGGCGTTGGTAAGGCGATGGCCTCCTTTCAACGCACGCTTTTGTCAGGAAACAGCGCCGTCGATAAGTTCGACCGTGGTGTCGATGACAATGCGTTGTCTCTCTCGGCGCAACGAGGGATGGAGGTCTTTCGTGAAAAGGGACGCTGTACGTCATGCCATTCCGGATTCAACTTTACGGACGAGGAATTCCACAATCTGGGCATTGATTGGGACACTGGGAAGATCGATCTCGGAAGGTTTCGCGTCACGAAGGATCAAAAACATATCGGTGCGTTCAAGACCCCAACCCTTAGAGAAGTTGCGCGTACGGCTCCGTACATGCACGACGGCAGGTTTGGCACGCTAAAGGACGTCGTCGCGTTTTATAGCCAGGGAGGGATTAAGAACCCGTTTCAGGATTCAGATATTCGCGTCTTAAATCTAACGGAGCAGGAACAAGAGGATCTCGTGCAATTCCTCATCGGGCTGAATGGCGAAGGGTGGCAGCATGTGACTCCGCCCACGAGCTTTCCCAAATAACTGCTACAATTTTGTAGCCTGTAGCCGTACGTAAGGCTATGGCATCTCGCTGCTGTTCACACGTAAATCTCTTGAGCGCAACTAATGGAAAAAAACGGGGTGACGGTTTCCCGTCACCCCGTGAGGTCCTTACACTAGCCGCGTCGCGGATGCTTAGTGGACTTGACTTGCGTGTCCCGCCGCTCCATTCAGATGGCTCACACCTTCTTTTGCATGACTCGTGGCTTCGTCAGCGTGGCCCTTATCCCCGTGTTTCACGGCAGCTTCCAGATGATGCACGGCTTCTTTGATGTGTGAGATGGCTTCTTTTCCGTGAGCATCTCCGGACGGCATGCTGTGGATGGACCCCTTCGCGTGCGCGATGGCTTCAGCGGCATGTTTTGACACTTCGCCGGCGTGTCCCTCGTTCCCGTGCATGACGGCACCCTTCGCATGAGAGATAGCTTGATTGAGGTGTCCGACAGCTTCGCCGCCGCCGTGCCCGTGGCCACTACCAGCGATCGCTCCGTTTGTCGCGAATGCCATAGATCCTAACACTAGAACTGTAACCAATAGGATTCTTGATGTTGTCATTGAGGTCTCCTTCTTGTGTGCGGTTGTCGTTGTTTTACCCTTTGGCATCTCAAAACAACGTGTCCATATCCTGATTGTGTTCGACATGTGTGATGCTGATCATACCTCGTTCCATCAGCCTGTCGTCAAGTCGTGAGGTTCGTTACGTCAGGCGCGCTCATCTACGCGATTTTAACGAGTTTTTGGCTTTCAGACATGGAAATAATCTCAGCAACGGTGGTTGAGTCTTCGGCGTTCTTGTCGTCACGAATGAATCCTTGCGCTCTGGGAAATCGTAGGGCGTAGCCGATGCCATTTTCGTCTGTCCCACAGGTGTGCATGGCAGAGCGGGTAATCTCGTCAGCCATGACGGTTACCACAACAATCGGATGTACCCAGACATCGGGTGTGACGGTTGAGTCGACGCGTCGCGGCATCGCTTCCGACGCGTTGGAGTCAAGGATCTCACGCAGTTGTGCCCATTCTTCTTGCGAGAAGCCTGATCCAACTCTGGAGACGGATTTGAACGTATCAGTTTTAGAATCGTAGACAGCGGCGAGTACCGCACCTATGCCGAATGCCGCACGCGCTCCCTTCCCCGTAAAATAGCCGATGATACACACATCGACAGTGTCCGCCAGCGTGCCTTTGTAGCTTCGCTTGAGTTTGATCCAGTTAAAATCTCGCGCCCCTGCTTTGTAGGGGCCATCCGGGCGTTTCGCGACGACGCCTTCGGCCCCCTTGTCGATAGCAGCCTGGAAAATTCGTGCAAGCTCAACGGGATCATCGGTTTCATCTGCATGTCCAAGTTCGATCACGGGGTTGTCTGCGATCAACGTGCCTAATTGTTTACGTCGTTCGTCATAGGAACGATTTGTCCAATCTTCCCCATTCGTATAGAGCAGATCAAACGCGAATAGCCTCAGTGGGATATCGGCAGCGGCTTCCGCAATGCCGTGTTTTCGTTTGCGTTGGATCGTGACTTGGAACGGTTGTAACTCGCCTGTCAAATCATCGTAGCTGAGGGCTTCACCCTCAAAGATCGCGCTTTCAGCTTTGATATACGTCAGTGTCGCTTCAGCAAGCTCTGGGAACATCGGAGTCGTGCGCTCAAGGTTGCGCGAGAAAATCTCTACCCTTCCATCAAATTTGTGAATCTGACAGCGAAACCCATCGAGCTTTGGTTCGATGGAGCAGCGGCCAATCTTTTTAATGACGTCTTCTGGTTCTGAAATCCGCTCACACAATGCCATGCGGATAGGAGAGCCTACCGTTGGTCCGATGTTCTCAATTCCAGATATGCCTTCGGAAAGCAAAATGCGCCCCACCTTGCCCAAGTCGGAGCACAGATTAAAGCCGCGTTCCAGTATGGCCTTTGATTTCCTGTCACCAGTTTTCGCGAGCCCAAGCCCTTCAATGATGGTGGCGTTTCCTGCGCCCAGACGCATGCGGCCAACGACAAACCGGCTGATGTATTTCGCTTCGGTGGGGGAGGCTGACTTCAGGAGATTCGCCAGCGTTCTAACTTTCTTTTCCACGCTTCCCTCGCCTGACATTTTCGCGAGCTCACGAAGTTTGGAGTACACATCTGTTACTTCCGCACCTGTTCCAGGCTGATCCGCCAGAAAGTGCTCTGTCGTTTCTCCAAGATCTCCGCTGGTCTTGAAGTGCTGTTGCACCTCTGACGCGTCTTGAGAGGCCGCTTCTGAGATTGCGCGGATGAGCAACTTTTCAGACATGCCTATTTCCAACGTATAGAACGAAGGGAGTAACTGTTCCTGAGCGAGGTAAATGATTTTGTCGATTTCGTCAGCGTGGGAGAGACGAAATAGCTCGGCGAGGACTTCAAACATCTCCAGACGTTTGGTCGTGGCCTCAAGCCGTTCGAAATGTTCTATGAGGGTGAGAAATAGCATCCGAATAATACGACGTTCTGTTTCGGCTCCTGTGTCGGCGTTTGTTGTATCATGTTGGCCCTCGTATTGAACATCCTGAAAACACTGTATAGGGTCTCGTATGCGCGAGAAGCGTGAGGTGATGATGAAGGCAATGGTATTGAATCAACCCGCTCAGATAGCGACCCAT
>JAJDBL010000155.1 GCA_029261375.1 Nitrospirales bacterium | reverse complement strand
AAACTGTTCCATGAATCCATACGGACCGTAATCTAATGTCAACCCGAGAATCGACATGTTGTCGGTGTTCATCACGCCGTGTGACCATCCCACGGCTTGCCACAGCGCAATCATGTGACCGGTTCGGGTTGCCACATCATGCAACATACGCGCGTACGGATTCTCGGCCTCGGTCGCATGCGGAAGGTGATGCTGGATCACATAGTCAGCCAGGATTTTGAGATTCTCGTGTTGCTTTCGATAGAAAAATATTTCAAACGACCCAAACCGAACATGGCTTGGAGCCATACGGATGAGCATGGCACCAGATTCGCTTGATTCGCGATAGACCGTTTCATCTCCACTCACAATGCACAGGCTGCGGGTGGTAGGAATACCCAGTCCATGCATCGCCTCACCGCATAAGTATTCTCGAATCGTCGAACGCAGAACGGCACGACCATCCCCATCGCGTGAGAATCGCGTCAGGCCTGCACCTTTTAGGTGCAGGTCCCACGTTTCGCCTTTTTGATTTCTCACTTCCGCAAGCAGAATGGCACGCCCATCACCAAGCTGCCCAGCATAATGGCCAAACTGATGCCCGGCATACATCATGGCGATGGGATCGCTGCCCTGAAGCAAGCGCGAACCAGAAAAATACTCTGCAAAGTCTGGTCGCTTCGCTTCATCATGATGGAGATCAATAAGGTCTGCAGCAGCAGGGTTAAAACTTACCAGATGAGGGTTTGGACACGGCGTCGGCTTGACCCGTTCATAGAAGGAGTCGGGAAGCCGCGCGTATGTGTTATCGAACGTGAGCTGCTCGAGCGTTTTCATGAATTTTCCAATCTTGCCACGATTCAGGCGATGAAACTAACAATTGAGTGCGGCAACATAGCACAGACCGGTCAGATGGCCTTGGTACATTCAGTCGCCGCCGCCACAACCTCCCCCGCTACAACTACTACTGTCACCTGAGTCACCTGTATCACCACTTCCTCCACCTCCAGAGCAAGAACCGATATGTGCTGCACAGTAATCACTGTTGCCCGGAGTTTTGCAATTGAGGGAATACGTAAACCCATCGGGTATCCCGAGCGCGCCATCGAGGTCAAAAAGGAGTGGAAGCTTGTGCTGTGACGTTGGGGAGATGCTCTCTCTGCAGCAGGAGAGTTTCCATGCCCTCTTGATACCAGCTTGCGCCACCGTTGGTGATGTCATGGCTTCCGACGGGGTGTGATGGAGGAATCGACCGAGCGCGTTGCCACAGAATTTGTCGTAGTTTCTTGTGGATAATATGAATTCATGCCATGCCACATCGACCACTCGCGATGGCATCGCAACCATGCCCTTTTCTGTACCTGCAATATGGAAGTATTCTCGAAGTCCGCGTATGACTTTTTTCGCTTGCGCGTTATCGAGATGTGGGTAGGTCTTGATGACCTTTTCGCTACATGTTGCTGGAAAACGAAACGCGTCTATGAACGCGCCACGTTGCGTGCGTACCGATCTCTGATATATCCAATAGAGGACCCAACATACAAGTACAAGCAGTGCAGCTAGAATCGAGATGCCAGTCATGTAAGATAGTATATGCCCTTTACACAGTGCGTTCCCATTGGACGACCGATCTTGTCACCTATGGTTTCTCATTCGTACTCCCTTCAGCCTGCTACCTTCAGTCTATCCCCCTACTCCGACATCCGGAATACGCGTTGCGTGAAATAGTTGAGCAAGTTGCTGATCGAGAGAATTCCAACAATTTTGTCGTCGTCCGTCACGCCCAAATGTCCGATCTTATGCCTTCGCATGAACGCATTCGCTTCTTCAACAGATGAATATCGATCCATCGAATGCATGGGCGACGTCATAATATCTGATACTGACGTCGTCTCCATATCCAGCCCTTTTGCGAGAACCTTCTGCGACAAGTCCGTCTGGGTGACAATCCCGACATATTCCTCCCCATCTTTTACCAGCAACGACCCAATATGGTGCAGTTGCATCTCCTGGGCAGCTTCTTCAACCGTGGCATCAACCATCACGTGAAGTGGCTTTTCGGTCATGTATGTTCCGATATCAGGCATATCCCCCTCCTTTTGTTGCGACGGGGATGTTGAAAAAGGCCGCCAGCGGCGTTCTCGCTTCGCTGGACGACTTTTTTCAACACCCCCATACATTAAGCTTCCGAACTCGAACGATGTGCATCACAATTGCGTGCTTTACGGAAGACGTTTCCGAATGGCCCGTCGAAATTCAGGGAAATAGTGCTCAATCATGGGAAGGTCAAACTTGGTTAAAATCGATTCTTTATCCTCTCGCTCAAGCAGAAATTCAAATGACAACTCGATGAGACGCTCCGCAGGAACGTCGCCGCCATAGCGTTGACTATCCTCATCAAGCGCGGTGACATTGTGGATCGTCTGACTATCGCCTTCAACCACAGTGACACGAAAATTGTGTTCACCGATACGAATTACAGTAATGTCAGCCATCAGATTAGGTATTTAGGTAGAAGGCTGAAGCTTGACGTAGAAGAACATCTGATGATTGCCAATACGCTGCATTCCCTTCAGGCTATCCACCTACCCCTCACCCCATATCCAATAACACATGATCCGGATTCATCTTCCGCGCGTAATCCTTTGACCACGGAGATCGAAACAACACCACTGGCCTTCCACGCCCGTCTTTGACGATGGCTTCGTTGCTTGGAATCTTGAACGTCTCGGGTGGTCCTTCTAACCATGCGCTCGATTCGAAACCCATGACCTCCAGAATCACGTCAACACGATATTCGCTCTTCAAGCGAAACTCCAGGACATCAAACTGTAGCCGACCGACGGCGGCGATGAAAAAGTCGAGGTCATCCAACGTCCGGAGAATCTGGATAGTGCCTTCGAGAACTAATTGATTGAGGCCTTTATCGAACGATTTTCGCATCCCGGTGTCTGACGGTCTTGCCCGCGCGAACACTTCAGGTTGGAACTGTGGCAGCGGTTTGTA
>JAJDBL010000154.1 GCA_029261375.1 Nitrospirales bacterium | reverse complement strand
ATCATTGAGTGTCAGATCACCCGTAAGAAGAGAGCCCGTCCAGAACGCATGGGAAGCAACCTCAACTCCCGGAACCAATACAATACCCGGATACTGTATTTGCGTTTCCTTCACGTCATTGAGAAATCGGTCGATCCCATGTCTCACCACCGATGGCAAATTGACCTTTGCCCGAACGACTTCACGCAATGGCCACAATCCATACTCATACTGCAATATGAAGTTTTCCGATAGAACGATCGCATCAAGTCCGAGTTGTTCAGCGCGTTCAGCCAATTGCCCCATGGTCAGACTTCCCGTACTGACAGTACTGTGCACATGAAAGGATGCCACCAGGGGGGAGGGTTCAGCCACAGGTTCCTCGGCACATACGGTGTGTGCCACCACTCCAAGAGCGAGCACGGCACATATTAGAAACGTGTACGCGCGCAACCCCCAACGAGACGAGTTGATGGAGCACCCACATGGACCGTTCGAGAGGCGTCTCAGACGAGGATAGGACACACGACGGCAGGGGTTAGGGATAGCCATAACTTATGACGAAGCAGGTTTGGCAAGGACACGATGATACACACGCTCAATCGCACAAACCATCTCGGTATCACTAAATGTGTCATCGATCCGCTTTCTTGCCATGTCGCCCATCACACGCGCCTGGTTTGGCTGATCCAGAAGCTCTGCAATAGCAGCCGAGAGCGCGGTAGAGTCGCCAGAAGGGACGAGGAGACCGTTGACACCATGTTCAACAAGGGCTGGGATTCCACCCACGCGCGACGCGATCACCGGAAGGCCCATTGCCATCGCCTCGATCAGAGCACGGCCCATCCCCTCATTAAGAGAAGGGAAAGCAAAGATATCTATAGCGGATAAACACGCCGGAATGTCATCGCGATGGCCCA
Source organism: Nitrospirales bacterium (assembly GCA_029261375.1). Lineage (GTDB taxonomy): Bacteria > Nitrospirota > Nitrospiria > Nitrospirales > UBA2166 > UBA2166. The sequence continues at coordinate 1,708 of JAJDBL010000154.1, read as the reverse complement.
TGAGTCGCAACGACTCTTGTAACCCGAGGGAAGCGGCCATTGATTCAAGCGTCTGATGTAATGGCCCACTCCCAACGATGACACAGTATAGGTGTGGATAGGTAGGCTTCAATCTCGCCAGCGCCTCGATAAGAAACCTATGACCCTTTATCGGCGTGAGCCAGCCTACTGTCCCAATAACGACTGTACCGTCAGGACGTTGAATGGGATCTGAATGGCCAGGCCGTTGTTCAGAGCGTTTCCTAAATGTCGCGAGTTCAATTCCGCTTGGGATAACGTCAAAGCGTTCTGCTTTTCCTACATTGCGTTGTAAATGCTCGTCACGTTCCGCTTCAGTGAGTGCAATCATGCAGGTTGTCACATGCGCCATCAACCTCTCTATCCACAGAAACATAACGGACATTAACCGACCAAAGTGTCCATAGAATACATGTCCATGCGGCGTATGAACCACAATAGGGACACGTGTCATCCACGCGGCCAAACGCCCCAGCACTCCAGCTTTCGACGTGTGGGTGTGCACGATTGATGGTCGTTCTCGATGAAATAGTTGAACGAGTTGGTATAGAGCGTGGAGATCATGAATCGGATGCACAGATCGAGTCAATGAATCGATGAGCACCCATCGCACTCCGGCTGCCTCGAGCCGACTGACATTTTCGACGGTAGCAGCATCACCACCTTGTGCCACCCAACGGCCCGCCGATCCTCCGACGACAGTGGGCGTAAAACACGAACGATCATGCCCTAACGCGGTCAGCATCGTATTTTGCGCAGACCCTCCTTGATCTAAGCGTGTAATCACATGAATGACCACGTGCGGGGTGTCGCGAGCTGATCGCCCGATCTCTGACGTCATCGTTCACCTCTGCTTGATGTGCACACTCCTGTGTTTTCAAGGCATTTTATCAACGCCGTCTCACAAAGCAGCCTAGCGGTTCTCCATCACCGGCCGCTTTCACGACGCGTGGAAAAAACCCCTCCTAACGCGGCATTGACCTCGGCAATCCGGACTCGTGCCTGCTGTATCGTACGGTACCGTTGTGGTGAAAATTTGCGGAGTCCGCGAGCGAGGCCGTCAAGCGTACGTTTCCCATCAATCCGCGATAAGAGGTGTTGAAGCTCGTCGCCGATTGAGCTCAGCGTGACACTTGTACCGTGTTGAAGCAAAGACGAGGTATCCGGATTGAGTGGAATACCCCGAAAGCTGTTTTGATCGAAATCGAAATCGCGACCTGACCGACCATGCGTTCGCCGATGGCCACGCCATTGCCACCATAAATCCCCAGTCAGCCCCGGGAGCACCGTCAAATCCAGCACAACGCTCTGGCCAGGCGAAACCGGAATCGGCTGTTGCAAGGGAAGAAAGAGCTGTTCCCACGCGATTGGCCGCGCCTTTGGAGCCGTACTGAGGGTTACATCAGCGGACAAATCGGCATCGAACCACACCGCAAAACCGTGGACGACTCCCGTTTTTTTGCAGCCAAAACAGCCGTTTAAGTGGAGTTCTCGCGGAAGCGATCCCGGCAACTGCGCCTCTATCACCGTCGCCGACGGTGATAGTTGCTGGCAATGTCGAAGACTTCGATGGAGCACGCTGTTGGTGATCATGCTGGTGGTCGCGGAAATATCCAACCCATACGCGTCCTGAGCAGGTCGACGGAATTCTTTTCGATAGAAATCAGGGCATTCAAACGGGGCAACGAAG
>JAJDBL010000153.1 GCA_029261375.1 Nitrospirales bacterium | reverse complement strand
TTGGTTGATGGATCATGACCGAAAGGTGGCTCCGCTCAAGTCGCTCCAAGGAAAGATCTGGACGACGGGATACGAAAGTGGAGCGTTGCGCGCGCGGATCTTCGTGGATGTTCTCCCTGCGTTTCGACGCCTTCATATGTGGAACATCCCAATCTACCTCTTTTCGTCTGGGAGCGTCTTGGCTCAGCAACTATTGATCAGGTATTCTGAGTTCGGAGATTTAAGCGAGTATATTCGCGGATATTTTGATACAACGATTGGGTCAAAACTCGATGCTAGGGGTTACGCAACGATCGCGGAAACTATCGACGTTATGAAACCTGAGGTGTTGTTTGTGTCCGATATTGTGGGGGAGCTTGATGCGGCTTTTGCGGCTGGTATGAAGGTTCTGTTGTCGCAACGGCCGGGAAATTTTCCTCAGCCAGAGTCAGCCTATGGCCAAGTGACATCATTTGAGAGTTTATGCGCGGGGAGTGCGCCGACGTAGAGTGGGCGAAACCGACTGTTGGCTTGTCCTACCGTCCAGTTACACTGGAGGCGTGCCTCCCCAGAGATCGGATTGATTCACGGACGAGTGAAGTCGCGTGAGAAACTCTGATCTTGGGATGCTGCGGGCTCCGAACCGCGCGAGATGGGGGCTGGGGAGCTGGCAGTCAATCATATCAAACCCCCACGCCATTAATTGTTGGACTAGGGTCACAAATGCAACCTTTGATGCGTCGGTTTGGTAGGAAAACATTGACTCTCCAAAAAACGTCCCCCCAAGTGCAATGCCATATAGTCCTCCCGCGAGTTGGTCTGCGTTCCAACTCTCGATGGAGTGGGCGATTCCTTCGTTGTGTAGTCGAGAATATGCTTCTTGCATATCAGACGTGATCCACGTTCCCGGTTGTCCCGCTCTTGGCGTGGTCGCGCAGTGGTGAACGACCGTCTCAAAACTCGTGTCGTAACGCACGGTGTATCGTTGAGAGCGTAGCGTACGTCGGAGTCGGCGTGCGATATGTAGTTCTTCAGGGAAAAGCGTGAAGCGTGGATCGGGTGACCACCAACAAATGGGCTCGTCTTCTGAATACCATGGGAAGATGCCGTGTTGGTACGCCACCCGCAGTCGCTCGCTCGAGAGATCTCCGCCGACCGCGAGTAGACCGTCAGGTTCCGCAAAGGCAGGTTGTGGAAATATTGGCGTGAGTGGAAGCTGATAGATGGCCATTGCGTGTTCTCAGGTTCAGACGATGAAACGTGTTTTCGTCGATGGACTTTTTCTCTGAGATCCGTGTTCAAGGACAGAAGATGTTCGATGTCTATTCATGTTAGGTAGAGAGTCTATGGCCACGAACGTACAAGACACCCGGACCGCTATTCTTCTCATCTCGTGTGCTGATTGCACGGGACTCGTTGCCACGATTACCCGTTTTATACATGAGAACAACGGGAATATTGTGGATCTCGAGCAGTATGTTGATCCCGAAGAGAATGTCTTCTTCATGCGTCTAGAGTGGGATATTGAGTACCTCTCGATTCCGTTAGACGAGTTCGGCAACGCATTCCAAGAATCTATTGCGATTCCGTATGGGATGGAATGGACGCTTCATGCGTCTGTCGATCGTCCGCGGATGGCCATATTCGTGTCCAGCCTCTCCCATTGTTTATATGACATCCTGGCTCGTGTCCATTCGGGCGAGTGGGCAGTCGATGTTCCCCTCATTATTAGTAATCACGATACGCTTGAACCTATAGCGCAAAAGTTTGGAATCGATTTTCACGTGTTCCCTATATCGCGTGATACGAAACACGAACAAGAAGAAAAGCAGCTGGTGTTACTCAAAGAGAAGGAGGTCGATTGTATCGTCTTGGCACGATATATGCAGATTCTCAGCCCCGATTTTGTTGATCACTATCCCAGCCGGATTATCAATATTCATCATTCCTTTCTTCCGGCATTTCCGGGAGCAAAGCCGTATCATTCTGCGCATGAACGTGGCGTCAAGATCATCGGAGCGACGAGTCACTATGTTACGGCTGAGCTCGACACCGGTCCGATCATCGAACAGGACATCGTACGTGTCCGTCACGCAGACTCGATCGATGATCTTGTCCGGAAAGGACGCGATCTTGAGAAGCTCGTACTGTCGAGAGCTGTGTGGCATCATCTTAGGCGGAAGGTTTTAGTATTTCGCAACCGTACGCTCGTCTTTGCGTGATGGAAGTGTTGATGAATCGCGAAGGTGTGGTCTGCTCTTGAGACGAAACGTGATTGCAGTGATTGGCTCATCGGCACCAGACCTCACTGAATCGCAAACGCATCTTCCGTACTGTGTCGGTCAATGGATTGCCACCGCGCAGTATCATCTCCTGACGGGTGGTGGGCCTGGAGTGATGGCGGCTGCGAACGAAGGTTTCTGTTCGGTTCCTTCCCGTGCAGGTATTTCTATTGGGGTGATCCCCGATGGAAAAGCTTCGACGATATATCCAAACAAGTGGGTCGAACTGCCAATATTCACCCATTTGAAGGGAGAGAATCCGAAGGGGGAAGCTTCACGAAACCACATCAACGTTCGGAGTGCCCATGCGGTCGTGGCATTTCCAGGTGGAGCGGGAACTCGTGCAGAGGTCGAACTCGGGGTGGAACAAGACAAGTCGTGTCCCGTCGTTGCATGTGTGAGTGAAAATGAGATGATTGGGGGCTTAGGAGTGGATGCTCTTCGTCACCGTGGCGTGGTTATCGTGAATGATTTAGATGGCATTACGAGATTTTTGAGCAAGAGATTAACATCCCCTATGTTCTCAGGCTTACAATATTGATGCGGGACTATCAGCATAGACAGAGTCAGCTCAGCCGATGTAGGAGAATGCGGTGGTTGTGATCATTGGCGCGGGGCTCGCCGGACTCAGTGCCGCATCGTTTCTTGGTAAGATTCCGTATAGGTTGCTAGAACGGGAGGCTACTGTGGGGGGCCTGTGTCGTTCGCACGAGGTCAATGGTTTTACCTTCGATGAAACTGGACATGTCTTACACTGCAAAACCGCGGCTATGCGTCGCCTTGTCGAGGGTTTGCTTGGAGACGATCTCCTCCCGCATGCGCGACAGTCTGCTGTCTTTTCCAAGAACACTCTCACGCCGTATCCATTTCAAGTACATCTCCATGGCTTGCCTCAAGAAACGGTCAGAGATTGTCTGGAGGGTTATGTTTCAGCGTTGGTGAGTTCACGTAAATTGCCGCCGTCGGGTTCATTTAAAGGCTGGATTCTTGCGAATTTCGGGGCAGGTATCGCGCATCATTTCATGGTACCGTTCAACGAAAAATTATGGAATGTTCCCCTGGAGGAGTTAACCACGGAGTGGACCTCGCTGGTTCCACGGCCCCCACTGCGTGACGTGATCAATGGCGCCTTGGGTATTAATGATAAAGAGTTTGGCTATAACACACAGTTTTCGTATCCTCGGGTAGGCGGTATTCAGTCGCTTCCGCTTGCATTCCTTCAACGGGTCGGACCGGTAGAACATCACAAAGAAGTTCTCGAAGTGGACACCAAGCAGCGGCGGGTGCGTTGTTCCGATGGATCGACATTTGAATATGAATCACTCGTTTCGACGATGCCTCTTCCAGTGTTAGTCCAACGGTGCATTGATTTGCCAAAGAGAATTCGCGAGGCGAGTCTCAAGTTGCGATGGACGTCGGTGTATGCCGTCAACCTAGCTATTAATCGTGCCAATATCTCATCGAAACACTGGATCTATTTTCCTGAGGACGTATTCCCGTTTTATCGCGCCGGGTTTCCTATGAACCTGTCCCCGAAAATGGGAAAACGAGGAGCAAGCTCCATTGCCGCGGAGGTTTCTCATCGACCGGAGGCCTCTGTTCCACCTGCGCAGCTCATTAAACGAACACGCGCGGGATTAGTCCGTGCCGGAATTTTTCAGCCTGACGATGCGCTCGTCGCCTCTGAAGTACGAGATATCCCCTACGCCTACGTCATTTTCGATCGCATTCGAGCCCGAATCGTGCCAATGATTCTTGAAGAGCTGGAACGTCGCGGGATTCACTCGATTGGAAGATATGGACGCTGGGAACATACGTCGATGGAAACGGCGATGCAGCAGGGCAAGGAGACCGCGAAAGCGCTAAGACGGGCTGTGGCACTAACCTAAGGGTAAGGGATGTCGAATTTACCAGAAGCACAGCCTCCGCCGCGTATCGCTGTCGTCCATATCATCACGACAATGGAGCTTGGAGGCGCGCAACAAAACACGCTCTATACCATCTCCCATCTAGACCCTCGTCGGTTCCGAGCGATTTTAATCGCCGGTCCAGAGGGAATGCTGTGGCCGGAGGCAGAAAAACTTCATGGCGTTTCGGTGTACTGTGTCGAGACCCTCCAACGCGAGATTCATC
>JAJDBL010000152.1 GCA_029261375.1 Nitrospirales bacterium | reverse complement strand
GATTGCGTGTTGGGCTTTATATGATTTTCGTTATATTTTCGATCGGACTGTGGAGCCCCAACACATTCGCTCAGTCTGGAACGCTCGCGGATCGCGTGGTCGAACACCACCTTGAGAACGGCCTCACACTCCTCATGGTTGAACGGCATCAGGCACCCATCGTTTCAATCAATCTGACATTCAAGGTGGGAAGCGTGAATGAACATGTGGGGATTACCGGCGTAGCCCACCTCTACGAACACATGGCGTTTAAGGGAACCAAGACGCTCGGCACCTCCGACTACGAAACAGAACGTGTCCTGCTAAGGGAATTGGACGAACTCGACCGAGCCATACTCCAAGAGCGCAAATCCGCATCTCCTAATACCCAGAAGCTCGCCACAATGGAACAACGCTTCGCAGAACTGGAGACCAAGGCCAACGCCCTTGCAGTGCAAAATGAATTCGGCCTTCTCTACGATTCACATGGTGCCGTCGGCCTGAATGCGAGCACATCCAGTGAGCTGACGCGATACACCGTGAGCCTTCCCGCAAACCGGCTTCCGATGTGGGCGGCCGTGGAGTCCGACCGAATGCGCAATACCGTCCTTCGTGAGTTCTACAAAGAAAAAGGTGTCGTGATCGAGGAACGGCGATTGAGAACAGACAACAACCCATCAGGGCGCATGTTTGAAGCGTTCGCGTCCACCGCCTTCTGGGCACATCCGTATCGAAATCCCGTGATCGGATGGCCAACCGATATCGCCAATCTTACGGTGACCCAGACAGAAGTCTTCTTTAAGTTGCATTACGGCCCAAACAATGCGGTGTTGGCGATCGTCGGGGATATTCATCCACCGGACGTGATTGCGCTGATTGAAAAAACATTTGGCCCGATCCCATCACAAGCTCCTCCCCCACCCGTGGTGACCGCTGAGCCAGCACAGAACGGAGAGAGGCGGGTCGAGGTGCGATACGATGCCGAACCATTTGTCATGATCGGGTTTCACAAACCTGGTGTCGGACATCCAGACGACGACGTATTCGACGTGATCGATTCCGTACTATCCTCCGGGCGAACGTCTCGACTCCATAAACAGATTGTTCAAAAGAAACAGCTCGGCGTCAACGTCGGGACCTTCACCGGATTTCCTGGCAACCGATTCCCCAACCTGATGGTCATCAGTGCAGTGCCACGAGCCCCCCACACCACGGCCGAACTCGAAGACGCGATCTATGAAGAGCTAGAGAAACTCAAGACGGAACCGATTACGCAACGGGAATTGGACAAGGTCATCAATAACCTCGACGCGTATCTCGTCAGGTCTCTGCAATCGAATAGCGGGCTCGCATCTCAGCTGAGCTATTTCGAGGCCATTGCTGGTGATTGGAATTATCTCGTCCAAATACGCGATCGTATGGCCAAGATTACCCAAGAGGATGTTCAACGTGTGGCGAAACAGTACTTCGTCAAAAAGAGTCGGGTCGTTGCCACCCTGATTAAGGAGAAAGAAGGAGTGACCACACCATGACCCGTCTTACGCAACTCTTCAAGTTTCGACGCACCATGCTATTGCTCTTGACCTTCCTCTGCGTCGCGACCCCAGCATTGGCGACAGATCAATCGATCGACACACTGCTCAAGCTCGACCCTCGCGACATGGAATTTACTCCGGTTGAATTCACCCCTCCGACACCGGAGCGCGTCACCCTCGAGAACGGGATGATCGTATACCTTCTTCCCGATCACGAATTGCCGCTGATCAGCATGAGCACAAAGATCAAAACCGGCGATATCTACGAACCCGCCGATAAGGTCGGCGTCGCGGGCATGACGGGGTCGCTGATGCGTACCGGAGGCGCAGGGAACCGCACCGGAGATGAAATCGACGAAGCGCTTGAATTTATCTCTGCGAGCGTCGGTGTACATATTGGGACCGATTCCGGCAGCGCATCACTCGATGTATTGAAAAAGGACTTTGACTTCGCACTCGGGATCCTGGTCGACGTGTTACGTACACCACAATTTGCGCAAGACAAGTTGGACCTTGCAAAAAAACGCGCACTTGAGAACATCCGGCGTCGAAACGATCGTCCTTCCGGCATAGCCAGCCGCGAGTTCTATAAAATTCTCTATGGAGCAGATCACCCGTACGGCCGCGTGAGCACTGCAGAGGGAATCTCAAGTATTACGCGAGAAGACTTGCGCGCGTTCCACAAGAAATATTTCCACCCCAACAACATGATGCTTGGAGTCACCGGCGATTTTGAGCGAGACGAAATGCTTGCGACGCTGCGGAAGGCATTCGGCAACTGGCCCAAAACACATGTTGTCTTCCCTACCGTTCCTCCAGTGAACACCCACACCAAAGGCTCAGTGAATCACGTTGAGAAAGATGTCACTCAAACCCATCTTCGCATTGGTCATCTTTCGATTCGACAGAAACATCCAGATTTCTTTGCATTGTCCCTTCTCGATGACATTCTAGGCTCGGGGGGGTTCAGTAGCCGCTTGTTCCAAGACGTCCGTACACGACAGGGACTCGCTTATTCCGTTGGAAGCTCACTACGAGCCGGCAATTTTGATCTTGGCAGTATCCTCCTCTATGCCCAAACCAAGAGTGAAACGACACATCAAGCCATCGCAACGATGACCGACCACCTGAAACGTATCCGGGAAGCCCCGGTCACCCCAGAAGAGCTGAAACGCGCGAAGGATGCGTTCTTGAATTCCTTCGTCTTCTCGTTTTCAAGCTCAGGAGCGGTCGTCGGAAGACTCATGTCACTGGAATACTACGGCCTTCCATCTGATTTTCTCGAGCGATACCGCGACAACGTCGTGAAACTCACCGCTGATGACCTGCTCAAAGCGGCACAGACCCATTACCATCCGGACAACCTGACGATCATGGCAGTTGGACAAGCCAAGGCATTTGAGAAACCGCTGTCAAACTTTGGTACAGTTCACACCATTGTCCTCAAAGAGGGAGAATAATCACGGCACTGTCACGACGGAATCTTTTGATCCGGCATGTGGCGCGTCACCCAGCCTCAACGAAGCATGGACAATCTGGATAGTCTGACAGCCGCGATTAACACGTTGCCATCAGACTGGCATGAGGCAGGACCACTTCAGAATAGTGTCATTCAGGCAATTGCGAGACACTGCGCCTCCCTCCGACCCATCGCGCATTCGGTAGAAACAGGAGCAGGAAAATCGACCCTATTGTTCTCGGTTCTTTCAGAACATCATGAGGTCTTTGCGACCGATGTTGGACGCAGTTTAGAGCAGGTCCGCCAATCGCCACTGTTCCGCTCAGGTTGTGTCGAGATTATCGAAGGCCCTACGCAAGTGACGCTTCCACAGCACACGTTCACTCACCCCATTCAAGTAGCCCTCATTGATGGGCCACATGGATATCCATTCCCAGACTTAGAGTACTATTACCTCTATCCTCACCTCGCGCAGGGCGGGCTATTGATTGTCGATGACACGAACATTCCCAGCATCAAACGAATGGTGGATATCCTCAAAGCCGATCAGATGTTCGAGCTTATTGATATGGTCGAAGATACGGCCTTCTTCCGGCGAACACAGACGGAAACATTCGACCCCAGAGGTGATGGATGGTGGCTACAAGGGTACAATGACGCTCACTACAACACATTGCAGAGACTGGCATCGTTGAAAGAGACAATTCCACAATCATTGCGCAACGCCATCCCACAATCTGTGAAAGCGTTCGTCCGCAACCGCATGTAGGCTCACCACAATGAAACTCTTCACTATTGGCGGAGGAAGTTGTTCGGGAAAGTCGACCCTCGCAACCCAACTTCATTCACTGGTCTCTGGGCAGCACGTTTTTGTGCTCCCGCTGGACCACTACTACGATCACACCGCGCACTTTAGCCCGGAGGAAGCCGCCGACACCAACCTCGATACACCCGATGCCATTGATATCGGGATGACGCTTCGCGATATCGAAGAGTTCCACACTGGAACGATTCAGTTTCTCCCGCACTACGATTTCATCACACGAAAGCGAACATTCGGTCCATATACGGGACCTCCTCCAGACATCCTCGTTCTTGAAGGTTTATTCACGCTCTACTACCCAAGCCTCAACGGAATGTCCGATTTTCGGATTTTCGTGGATACGCCTCCCGATATCATGCTCTCGAGACGGATTGCGCGCGACACTACTTCTCGAGGCACAAGCGAAACAGCGATCCGCGATCGATACGAGAGGTTTATTCGTGAAAGTTACGACACCATCATCTCTCCAACGCGTCAGCACGCACACGTCATCGTTGACGGCGAATCCTCGATCGAGGCTCAACTTGCCGGAATTGCGCAAGCACTTGACGAAAGATCGTAACAACGTGAGATGTCGTGAAGGCGAACTTCCGAACGATTTCGATCTTTTGCGCCAAATGCCGAATCATTCTTTATAAGTACCATAAGGGCGGAGACGGTGCCTTAGTAAAGTGTTTTGTGGAGCGTATCGTCGACGACCGTACCGCCGGAGATCTGAGATGCCCTCAATGTCAGGGTGAGTTTGCCCGTTTCAAGATGATTGAGAACAAACCCGCCCACAAGATCATTCAAGGAAAGATTTTTATCAAAGGCATGAGACGGAAATGATCCTGTTGAATGTCGCCAGGCTACAGTTTCCACGAACAGTCATTCCTGCCAATACGGCGCCTCCCTGGATGTCGGGTCAGGCCCGGCATGACGATGGGAAAATATTCGTTCTCGAGGTGAGGCAGTGTGTTCTTTGCGATCATCTTCAATGACAACACCCGATATGAATCTCAAGCGGTGCCCGTGGGTGGATCTCACGAAGCCGGATTACATTGCCTATCACGACGAGGAATGGGGCGTTCCAGTCCATGACGATCGGCTGCTTTTTGAGTTTCTTACCCTCGAGTCAGCGCAAGCGGGTCTCAGCTGGTATACCGTGCTTCACAAACGAGAGAACTATCGCAAAGCCTTCGATCACTTCGATCCGAAAAAAGTGGCCCGATATACCGAACGACGGGTGACAAAACTTCTGAGTAACGCGGGTATTATCCGCAACCGCCTCAAAATTCTCGCAGCGATCAGCAACGCGCGACACTTTCTCGAAGTCCAAAGAGAGTTTGGAACGTTTGATGCCTATATCTGGCAGTTCGTGAAAGGGAAACCGATCGTCAACCGGCTGAGGACCATGGAGGACATTCCCGTGACGACCCCAGAATCAGATGCCTTGAGCACAGACCTCAAGGCACGTGGATTTACCTTCGTGGGGTCCACCATCTGCTACGCCCACATGCAAGCGACCGGCATGGTGAATGACCACACGATGGGCTGTTTCCGTAGACAAAAAATTCTCGCGGAGTATCGAAAAGCCTAAGAAGCCTCCCCCCCCAACGACGCTTGCGAATGTCATCACCAACCAGGCACTTGAACGCAGGATACGCTCCGTGAAGAATCTCAGTTTTCCCCTCAGGGCCAGCTCCACAAAGGATAGGTATTTTGAGGAGATTTTTCCTATCTTCGCAGAATGACAACGATGGAAGGGATGGTGAATGGCGGTCCCTCGATAAACGGTTGAGGCACGTTACATCCGAAGGTTTACCTATTCGTTTTCTTTTTCTTCACCAGAGGCTTACTCGTCTTTTTCTTCACTCCTCTTGCGGCTGCAGCGTGGGCAGCTTCAACCCACTCACATAGCACGTCGGAGTCTTCCATGGCCTCAGGCGGCGCTTCATAGTAGGACATGGCAAATACTTTGTCTTTCTTCTGATATTTGAACGGTTCGAGTTTCCGCGCTTCGAAATCCGGACGGTTGATATCGTCTGCTTTCAGATACAGCGTCTCCTCCGCAATGAGCGCGACCATTATCCCATTGCGGTAAATTCCAAAACCCCCAAACATGGCTTTGGCGGACATCCCGGCCAAGGGTTCCAGCAACTCAAGGACATATTCGACAAATTCGGTGGTTGCGGGCATTAGCTCA
>JAJDBL010000151.1 GCA_029261375.1 Nitrospirales bacterium | reverse complement strand
GCTCGACGGTCCTTGACAAGGTCGTTCCACGAATATGCTGACGGCTCAGATTTGACCAGCCAAAAGGCCATAACATTCCTCCGATACGATTGGATAGTTTCCACCCACGCTACTCGACCACCGACTATAGTACAGGACGATAATCAGACACCATCAGGCCCTCCCTGCCACACAAAAACACGACAAGGCTTGTGTATCACGCATTCAATAGCTACGCTTCATCCACCGTCAACCTTCCGCCTTACAACCTACACACTGGACGCATTGCATGCCTAAGCTTGAAACCACATTTCAATACATCGACACGGAATCTGGGTTAAATACACTCATCACACGACTTGGTCAGGCGGAGAGAATTGCACTCGATACGGAAGCCGACAGCCTACATCATTATTTTGAGAAAGTCTGTTTGATTCAGATCTCTTTTGATGGCAATGACTATCTGATTGATCCACTTTCAAAGATTGATCTCTCGGGAGTTCTCGATGTTTTATCCACCAAAGTCCTCATCATTCATGGCGCAGACTACGATCTCAGAATGCTTCGCACATCCTTTGGTTTTCAACCACAGGGTGAAATCTTCGATACAATGCTGGCCGCGCAGATTCTAGGATACGAACACTTCGGTCTTGCCGCACTGATTCAGCGCTACCTCGATACCACCGTCACAAAGCAAGGGCAGAAGTCGGATTGGTCAGTCCGCCCCTTGAGTCCTATGCAGCTCGATTATGCATACACCGACACCCGGTTCCTGGAAGTGATCGCGAATCGTATGACTGCCGAAATGGACAAAGTCGGACGATGTGACTGGCACCGCGAGACCTGCCAGAGCATGGTGCTCGCCACGGCACACGACACAATCCGCGATCCAGATGACCTATGGAGAATCAAACATATCGGACAGCTCACACGACAGCAACTTGGGTATCTACGAGAGCTGTGGCATTGGAGGGACCAGGAAGCGAGACAAGCAGATCGCCCGCCGTTTAAGATCCTACACAATCAACACTTGTTCACGCTCGCTACCTGGACCGCGGAGAATCCCGATCAGCCAGTGACGGGCGCTGGGCCCTTGCCACGACACATCAATGGAAAACGTTTGGAACTCCTCAAAACAGCGGTACAAAAGGCGGCGGCACTTCCCGAAGCTGAATGGCCAGAGATCAAAAAGCGCGTAAGATCTAAAGAGGTCTTTCCCGACGACACCAAGGATATCGACGCACTCCGTGAAGAATGTGCGCGCATTGCAAAATCACTTGGCATCACCGCATCGGTACTCGCACCCAGGGCCGCAGTGAAATCCGTTATTCGTGGTGATGCAAGAACGATCGAAGACATCATCACACACGGCCCACTGTTATCATGGCAAGCCACGCTGATCGAACCCGCTGTCACGCGCATCATGACCATACGTGATGAGCGTGAGCGCGCGATGAACGCTGCTACCGATGCCCCGACGCCATCTTCACTGCCTCCGGCAGTTGACGTAAGCGCGTCATAAACCAAAGACCCACAGCTGGTCCTACCGCTAGCATTGTGAATGCGGCTCCCCACCCTGTTTGCTCAACAAGCAACGGCACCCACCAAATCGTGACCATCGTCAGCAGAAACCCGATACAGGTCTGCATCGTCAATGCGGTTCCCACATAACGTGGGTCGCACAGCTCACTGACTGCGGTACTGTATTGCGCACTTTCCGCAACGACAGCAAAACCCCACACAACGCAAAGCAGAGTCAGGAGAGCTGGGAGGGGAACGGCAAATCCCGCAACAAGGGCGCAGGTGCCTGAAGCGGCAATACTCACCATTGCAATGCGCGTACGGCCTAGCCGATCTGCGAACTTCCCGGCAGCGACACTCCCGATGCCACCAACTGCAATCGCACAAAACCCTGCTACATGTGCATAACCATCGTCCCACTCAGCGACTCGGTAACTAGCTAATAAACACAGCGGAACCCATACCCACATCGCATACAATTCCCACATGTGAGCGAAGTACCCGAAATTTGCCAAGCGCACGGCCCGGTCTTTCCACATACGACCAGCATATTGCCAATCAAAGTGACTCACAGCGGGAAGAAGAGGTCCAGCTCGAATGCCAACCGCAGCAATGATCGCCCCACACACGGCAAAGCCGGACGCGATCAACAACACGTGACGCCACGGGACAATCCCTGCATCTTGCCCAAACGTTTTGATACCGGTAAGCAAATGTGGAGCGGCAGAGCCTACCGTTAAAGCTCCTACAAGAATTCCAATCGCCAGCCCACGATCTTCTTTAAACCATGATGCCATCAATTTCATACCAGGCGGATAGACTCCGGCAAGCATCGCTCCGGTCACAAAGCGAAACACCAAGACCCACTCAAAGCCCATCGGCATCATTGCAATACACGCGGTCGCTACGGCTCCAACCATCGCAGAAACCGCAAAGACCCACTGCGCAGGAAAGCGGTCAGGAATATTCAGCAGCGCACTGGCAAGCGCGCCAACGACAAAACCAAGCTGAACACTCATTGTCAGCCACGATTGCTGACTAGTATCCAATCCCCATTCAAGAGTAAGCTGAGGGATCACAGCTGAGGCTGAAAACCACAGCACCATGACAAACAGCTCCGCCACGGCAATCATCCAAAGAATTCTCCACTTATCGGTCATGCCTGACAGCATACCCGGAACGATGACTCACATCACACACATTTTGTATCGACCCCAATACAATTGTATGACGATATGCAAACGCGACCCGTTAACGACCGGAAGGGGATACCTTATGCAGCGTCTAGGACGAACCACGATTGCGGCTTCTCTTTTTGCAGGACTCTGCACGCTCACAGGCACCGCCCTCGCTGATCATCAAGAGCTTGGCTCCATAGAACCAAGCGAACAGGAGCAACTCGGTATCTACGAGTTGAACCGTGCGCGTAGCAACCCCGCCGCATACGGACAGGAGATCGGTTTCGATCTCTCGGGTATCACCCCTCAACCTGCACTCGCCGTGAACAAGAACCTCACCGGCTCGGCGCGTTTTCATGCGTTTGAGATGCTGGATCACCACTATTTTGGGCACACCAGCGATGTCACTGGCATTGGTCCAAATCAAATGGCCGTGGACAATGGGTATGATCTGTTCGGAATCGGTCTCGAGCAAAACTCCGGTGCGGCGAATACGATCGAGTCCAACGCGTTTGGCTACAACCAGACCCGCACATATCCAGAAGCCCTTTCATCGCTCATCATCGATAAAGACGTCGCTGGAGCAGGCCATCGAGTGCACCTGTTGGCGACGAACCCTCAATTCCAATCCCACCGCGAGATCGGAAGCGGGTTCGCAGAAGGCTTAGATTCCTTTCCGGAATTCAACCTTCCAAATGAGCGACCGACGTTCCTCTACTCAATCCACACCGCAAACATGAATCCCGATGACACCTTTATCACCGGCGTTGCCTATGAGGATCGCAATGGCAACCTCCGCTACGACGCGGCCGAAGGCCTCGGCGGCGTTACCGTATCCGCAAACGGAAGCGAGGTGGCAACGATGGCCAACGGCGGATACTCCATCCAGGTTGAACCCGGCACATATACTGTCACGTGCGCGGGTGGAGGATTCCAGGGGACAGCGACCTTGCAGGTAGGCGTTTTGGACGCCAACGTCAGCGTCAATTGCCAAAGCGATGTCCCGGTGGGAGAACTCAACCACGGCTGGCAGTTTGGAGCCGGTATCGAATTTAACCCCCCCTTGCCACCGGTCAGTACCGACCCGCCGGATCTCACGGGAACAATTACGCAATTCAAACACGTGGTGAAAGAAACCGGCGACAAGCTTGTCGTCAAGGTGAAGGTCGAAAACATTGGGTCTGGACCGGCGAATCACCCATTCACGGTCGCACTGTGGGTTTCCGATAATGATACGTTTGATGAGGCTGCAACGAAGTTGACGGAGACGCTCATCGAGGACGCCAACATTGCGCCGGGAGCTTCGATGAAGACGAAATTCAAACTGAGTGATCAGCCGGCAATTACAGAGAAGTTCGCGTTCGTCACGATCGATGATGGCAATGCCATTGAGGAAACAGATGAGACCAATAATGCGCTCCTCTCAACCGCCACCGTTGACGGATGTGCGGCCATAACCATCTACCGTGATCAAGAACCAAACTTCCAAGACAATCCTCAATCCATTGGGAAAATCAAAGTGGATGAATGTGTCCGCGTCATCGGAATGAGTGATACAGAAAGCGTCGACTCCTTCCGTCTCACGGTCAAAGGCACGCAATCTCTGGAGTTGACACTGCTGCAAGATCCAGAACCAAGCATTTCGCTAGCCGTTCTTGACGTGGATATAAAGATACAACTGCCAAACTGTTTTCTCAGCGGCGTGGTCTGTGAACTCGAGGCATCGGGAGCTGAGCCCCCAACCCTCAACGTGTTTGACCTGACGACGAGACCAGCGAATTCAAGAGGACCAGGAGGAGAATACGTATTTGATATCGTTGGTAAGCCTGCAGAATAGCGGCATCCGTTTACTTCGATTCGCACGACTGTGAGTTGCCCAACTACAACCTTCCGCTCAACGAGTGAGCGTCGTATAAGTTAAGTGTTTACTGATGTGGTCCCATGATTCCAATCACGCCAACATTCTCCATCGACGAATCCTCAATTGAATGGCAGTTTATCCGCGCTTCCGGACCCGGGGGACAAAACGTCAATAAAGTCGCGACGGCCGTCCAGCTACGATATGTGCTCCCGGAAGCTCAGATGCTCCCCGATGGCGCGCTTGCTCGATTGCGGGGTCTTGCGGGAAAGCGAATCACGGATGGCGGGGTATTGATTCTCGAGGCACGGAGATTCCGGAGCCAGGATCGAAATCGTCAGGATGCCATGGAAAAACTTGTGACCCTGATTCAGGCTGCGCTCGAACCACCTCGGCTCAGAAAACCGACACGCCCTACACGAGCCTCACAACGACGTCAACGCGAGACCAAGCAACGACGCAGTATTGTCAAACAATTACGAAGAGCCGCTCCCGATGACTCCTAACTCAAGGCTCAACCTTTCAGCGCGCGGATCCCGCCGTCGTCCGCGAGCAAGTCGAGTCCAGCCGGAGTCAGTCGAAGGCTCTGCATACAAAACGGCTGACCATACACGCGAAGATCAGTCCCTGTGAGCAACCCCTGTTCCTGCAGGTATTTCACATTCCCCCACAAATCAGGATCTAAGCCAAACTCCTGATCGCTCAGCGCCTCGTCAAATTCCGGATAGACCCCCAGCAGATACGTCAGGATTTCCTTCTGGAGCGCTCTGTTTAGGGATTTCATACGGAAGATGGCGACGGCTCACGAATCGTCACAACATGATGCGACGACAACGTTCCTGTCGTACTCTTTTTGACCACCCACAATGCGTTGAGACGGCCCAGGAGACGCTTCAACTCCTCGCGATTTTCAGGGTCAAACCGTTTGCGTCGCTGAATGGCCTGTTGGAGCTTCGGACTGATCTCAAGGAACCGAGGGGACTCCCATAAATTCCAGCTTTCCCGGAGCGAAG
>JAJDBL010000150.1 GCA_029261375.1 Nitrospirales bacterium | reverse complement strand
AAGCGTGGTGCACGACATCGTTATTGATCCGACCGCACCCACCACCCTCTATGTCGCGACCGACGAAGGCACCATTCGGAAGAGCACGAACGGCGGGGCTACCTGGAGCACATTGCCTTCGCCGGGGACATCCAGTGTCTTGGCCTTGGCCATTGCTCCGTCCGCGCCCACTACCCTCTTTGCTGGGAGCGACGGTTATTTGTTTCTCTTGTCTAAGAGTTCAGATGGGGGCAAGACGTGGGGCGAGCGTAGAACAGGTTTAGAGGCTCAAAAGATCCAAATCCTCGCGGTTGATCCGTCCAACGCCAGCACGGTATATGCCGTGAGCGATAACGGGAACGTGCTCAAGAGTACGGATGGCGGCACCATCTGGAAGAAACGCTCGGTGAGCCTACGCAGCAGCAACGTCTGGTCACTGGCTATCGATCCGGTCACGCCTACCACCGTCTATGTCGGGATCGGCGGCATTCTCACCAACGGCGTCTTCAAGAGCACTGATGGGGCCAACACCTGGTACCCCACCGGCCTGACACAATGATCAGGGGGTCACGTCGAATAAAAAGGAGTCCTTGAGATGGCTTACTACGAA
This sequence comes from Nitrospirales bacterium, assembly GCA_029261375.1. Taxonomy (GTDB): domain Bacteria; phylum Nitrospirota; class Nitrospiria; order Nitrospirales; family UBA2166; genus UBA2166. Next base: position 4,073 of record JAJDBL010000150.1, on the reverse strand, counting down.
CAACGCCTAGAGCATGACCTTGCGAAACTCAAGACCGCGTTGGATGACATCGCTGACAAGGTCGAGGTCGCGCTCAACGATGCCGTCGATGCCCTCTTGAGCGGGAACGAAACGTTGGCCTACGAAACGGTCATTGGTGATCGTTTGATCAATCGCTTGGTGACGAAACTCGATAACGATTGTCTCGGGTTCATCGCACTACATTTGCCGGCTGCTGGTCATTTGCGCTTCATTGCATCAACCATGCGAATAGCCATTTTATTGGAACGCATTGGCGACTATTCCTCGACGATCTGCCGTGAAGCCGTTCAATTGCCGCAACCACCGGAAGGAGTTTTAGCCCAAGTCGTGGCCTCATTGGCCCATGATGCACGCCACGCGTTGCAGCAGGCCATTGTGGCCTTCAGGACAAGCGATCTTGAGTTGGCGCACACCACAATGCGGCTAGCCTCTGAGACCGAGCGAACGTTCGATCAGGCCATTGTGGCCCTGACCAAAGACGAGGCGCTTGAGCGAAAGAGCCTGCTGAATCTCCTGCTCGCCCTGAGCCAATTAGTGCGTGTCGCCTCGCAAGCCAAAAACATGTGTGAGGAAACCGTCTTTATCAATACCGGGCAGAGTAAACCCGCCAAGCAATACAACATTTTGTATATCGATGAGGAGAACAGCTGCTTCAGTCAAATGGCAGAAGCCCTCACGCGCAAAAAGTTTTCGGGATACGGCATTTTTACCAGTGCGGGCCGAACGCCTGCAGGGAAATTGGATCCAGGCATGGTCACATTCTTGGAGGGCAAGGGAGTGAGCATGGCAAATGCACAACCAAAACCCCTCGATTCCCTCGCCTATCAAACCGGAGAATACAATTTAGTTATTAGTCTCCAAGGTCCGGTGAAATCCTATATGGAACAGGTGCCATTTCATTCGATCGCGCTCGAATGGGATCCTGGTCTTCCTCCCAAGGCGACTCAAGACGACAGTGGCAATGACATACAACGCATGGAAGACATGTATCGCACCATTGGCATTTTAGTCACGGAGTTAATGGAAAAGCTCTTCGGCGACGACCTCGTCATTAGTGAAGGGTAGTACGTTGTGAATCCCGTGGAATTCGCCCCTCGAAGCTTTCAGCGGAATCGCGATTGGTATATCGACCACGTCGTCCAAGGCGTGGTCTTTATCGCAGGAATTTCCGCCATCGTGTTTATCGTCGGCATCTTCATCTTCATCACCAAGGAAGGCATGGGCTTTGTGCTTGAACATGTCACCTTCCGTGACGTGTTCGGATCGATGTATTGGGAGCCATCTGATGAAGATGCGCCTGACTATGGCATCTTGGCGTTAGTTGCCGGCACCGCCAGTGTGAGCGGACTGGCGATGATCGTCGCGATCCCATTTTCACTCGGAGCGGCCATTTTCATTGCTGAGTTCAGTTCCGGAGCCACCCGTGAATCTCTGAAGGTGTTGATTGAGTTGCTCGCCGCCATTCCCTCAGTTGTCTGGGGGTTCATTGGGCTCTCCATCCTGAATCCCCTGATCATGAGATTGTTCGACGTGCCCGTCGGACTCAACGTACTCAATGCCGGATTGATCTTGGGCTTGATGGCGGCTCCCATTATGACGTCGATCGCCGAAGACGCGCTGAAGGCAGTGCCTGACCGGTATCGAGAGGCCGCCGAAGCCATGGGAGCAACCAAATGGCAAGTCACCTTCAGGGTGGTATTGCCGGCGGCAAAGAATGGCTTGCTTGGCGCGGTGCTGTTGGGGGTCGGACGTGGGTTTGGTGAAACGATGGCCGTGTTGATGGCCACCGGCCATTCCGTCAACATGCCTGACAGTGTGTTTGATTCGGTCCGTGCGCTCACGGCGACGATTGCCGCTGAGCTAGGTGAAACCGCTCGAGGATCGGACCATTATGGCGCGCTCTTTGCGATCGGAATTTTCTTGTTCATGATCACCTTCGTCATCAATCTTTCGGCTGATCTGATCGTACGTGGAGTGAAAAACAGCTAATGAACCCCTTCGAAGTCACTGGGATCAACACGACCAATAAACGGACGCAGGCGCTCTTTCGACTGTTATTCATGATGATGACGTTACTACTGATCCTCCCGGTCATCATCATCATGATGACGTTAGTGTACAAAGGAGGCTCAGTCGTCACATACGACTTTCTCTTTTCACATCCGACCAACGGCATGACGGCTGGAGGAATTTTCCCCGCGCTGTTCGGCACGATCTGTTTAGTCACGGTCGCCCTGGTGGTCTCTGTCCCGATCGGAGTGGCGGCAGCCATTTACCTCAGTGAATACGCGTCCGACAACTGGCTGACCCGTTTGATTAATTTGTCGATCGTTAACCTGGCAGGCGTGCCATCAATCGTCCATGCACTGTTTGGCGTGGGGGCCTTCGTCATCTTCTTTCAGTTTGGAACCAGCATCTTGGCCGCGAGTTGCACCCTCGCCGTCATGACCTTGCCAGTCGTGATCGTCGCGACGCGAGAATCCCTTCAATCGGTACCGATGGCCTTTCGAGAAGCCTGTTGGAACATGGGAGCCACGCGCTGGCAGACGATTCGACGCATCGTACTTCCCAATTCTATTTCTGGAATTCTGACCGGTGTCATTTTAGAAGTCTCCCGTACTGCGGGTGAAACCGCGCCCATCATGTTTACCGGCGCGGTCTTTTTCACCCCGTTCCTTCCCCAAGGGGTCATGGATCAAAGCATGGCGTTGTCGCTACACCTCTTCGTACTGTCCACGCAGGTGCCAGGAGTCCCAGAAGCACTGCCCTACGGCGTCGCACTGGTCCTCATTTCAATCGTACTGATCATGAACAGCGCCTCCATCGCCTTTCGTATGTACTTGCGAGGCAAGAAAAAGTGGTAGCGACCGATGCAGAGGCCCACGCAACATCTGATCCCGAAGCCGCATGGCATCAACGGTTTGACTCTGCTCCTATCGAGATTGAGGTCAACGACCTGACCATCAGATATGGGGAGACGACGGTACTCCGTGGAGTAAACCTGGACATTCGAAAGAACGAGATTTTTGGAATTATCGGTCCAGCGAATTCGGGGAAGACGTCGTTACTGAAGGCCCTGAATCGGATGGATATGTTTACGCCAGGCATGAACGTGCAAGGACGCATTCGCATCAACGGCTGTGATATTCAGACCGTGAAAAATGTCTATGCGCTTCGCCGAAGTATTGGCGTGGTCTTTCCTCTCCCCGTGGGGTTGCCGTTGACCGTGTTTGAAAACGTCGCATTCGCTCCCAGGCTTGGAGGCGTGAAGGACCAGGCCGAACTGGATATCATCGTGGAACGTTGTCTTCGACGGGCCGCGTTGTGGGATGAAGTCAAGGATCGGCTCGATTCGTTGGGCAGCTTTCTCTCCGGCGGGCAGCAACAGCGGCTGACCATCGCACGGGCCTTATCACAGGACCCGAACATACTCATTTTGGATGAGTTCTCCATTGCGGTGGACCCTGTGACCACGATGCGTATCGAAGATGTGTTGAAGGAACTACGGAAGGAAATGACCATTCTCCTGGTCACGAATTTGGTCCAGCAGGCCCGGAGATTAGCCGACCGCACTGCGTTTTTTCTCAACGGAGAATGTGTCGAAATTGGAATGACAGAGTGTCTGTTCACCCGGCCGGTCCTCGATCAACGAACCAAGGACTATATTGAAGGAAGGTGTGGGTAACGTTATTTCTAAATTCGCGATTGCGGCACGCAAGTTGAATTTTTGGTATGGGAGCCTGCAGGCGCTGTACGATGTTGATTTGAAGATCCGCAACGGAAGAGTCACGTCAATGATTGGTCCATCGGGATGCGGGAAATCCACGTTCTTGAGAAGCGTGAACCGCATTAGTGAACGGAACAAACACATTCGCATTGAGGGATCAATTGAAGTCCTGAACAAGAACATTCTTGATCCCGATGTGGAACTGGTGCAAGTCCGCAAACACATCGGCATGGTGTTTCAACGTCCGAATCCATTGCCCATTTCGATTCGGGAAAACATTCTCTTTGGACTGAGGATACATAGGGGTGCGCGTGTATCTCAGAGT
>JAJDBL010000149.1 GCA_029261375.1 Nitrospirales bacterium | reverse complement strand
CAGTGAGAAGGAAGATGAAATGGGAATTCCACTTGCCACACTGAACTGGCAATTGACGGAACTGGATAAACGATCTATCCGGATCTACTACCAGGTCCTGGGGCGGGAGATAGGGCGATCTGGATTGGGACGTCTACGCGTGGCAGACTGGCTAGAGGATCAGGATGACGGCGCCTGGCCTTTGTTCCTGAGTGGGGCCTGGCACCACATGGGGACGCTGAGAATGCACGCGAATCCCCGTCACGGTGTGGTCGATGCCAACTGCAAGGTGCACGGTCTTGAGAACTTATATGTTGCTGGCTCTGCCGTGTTCCCCACAGCTGGGGCGACGAACCCAACGCTGACCATTATCGCGTTAGCGCTACGATTGTCTGATCACCTCAAGGGGAAGGTAGGCTAAACACATTGGCGGCAGAGACGCTCTCCTGCCTAAGGAGACACTCGACAACAGAAGAGATCAGTTGATACTCACTGAATTACAAGCGAGTGATTTCAGAAATCACATTACACGATTGCGTTTTTATTAATGGTGCACGTTGGTTATGCAAAACCTAGAAGCCCTGGAGTGCGCTACAACATTTGACACGACTCGCGCCAGGCTGGTAATCGGTCGGATACCCCAATGGCATCCAGGTACCGTCGGTCGGTGTCAAAGTGACTGGGGGCATCTTCATCGGCCACGGTTTCATACTCGAGGTTGTCAGCGACGTAGACGGCAGTTAACGGCGACACCCTCTGATTTCCGGACTTCAGCGGACTATGGTGAAACGCCACTGCCTCTGCAATGGACTCTGGCAGTCCCCATGTATTGACCAGATATGCACCTATCTCAGCGTGAGTCGCCTTAAAAATTCGTCTTTCCGCTGTCTGAATTGGTACTCCCTGTTCATCGATCTGCCTCATCACTTGAAGATACTGGCTGGTTCGGTTCATTACCAACGCCAATGTCCCAATATCATGCAGAAGCCCTGCAGTAAACGCCTCATCAACCGCGGTTTTGTCCAACCGTTCGCTTTCGGCAATCCGGCTCGCCCACAGCCCAACCCGTAAACTGTGTTCCCACAATCGTTTGGTGGTAAAACCCTTGACCTCGATTTTATCCAAATTCGCGAACACGCCTATGGAGAGGACGAGGGCTTTTGTCGTGTCGAGACCAAGAAGCATCGCGGCTTGAGCTGGACTCGTCACGCGCGTCGGAACCCCAAAGTAGGCCGAGTTGATGACCTGCAACATCTTGGCCGACATGCCAAGATCCTTCGCGATGATCTGTCCTATTTTCGCCAATGACGGGTCACGCCCTTTTAACTCCGTCATCACATCAGAGTACAACGTCGGCAACGTCGGAATACTCTTCATTTTTCCAACCAATACCTTCAGTCCAGGGTTTTCCCAGACCTTTTGCAGTGTTGCGCTCTGATCGACGGAAGGCTCTGCTGGTTTTAGAAGGCTATTCATCGTCATGGCGTCCGTGCCAACTCCCCATGTGCACCATCTCTTTCTGAAGTTCTCTATCTCTGCAGGAAACACGACGACGTGACCATAAGCCGGGCCTGCAAATAGCTGTCGACCCTGGTCTCCTTCAAGTATGTCGGCGCCCACCGCTTGAAACTTTAAGACTTTACCTCTTGGGGGGGTCCTCAGATGGATAGACGTCAAGATTCTCTTCACAACTGCCGATGATAATAGGGATATCAGTCTTAGCATGATACATGCAGCGTCGCTATGGGCGGACCTGCAAGAAAACAGCAATACCAAAGCACAGACAATCATGGCGCTCTATCGAATGCATACTCGGACACACCACGATGACAACCGTTAATATCGTTGGCACCTACCTCGACTCTCTTGGAGTGGCGACAGACATCGTGGGCATTGGCGTCATCATACTTCTCGCCGTCTTTCTCCTTAAGCTAAAGCAGCGATCCGACACTCAGGTTCAATCACTGGCCACCAGTGAACTGCGTTATCGATCATTAGTAGAAACAGCTGGAAGCGCGATCATCACCCTCACTCCCGACGGGCATATTGATGAATGGAACCGGGAAGCTGAGCGTGTCTATGGGTGGTCAAAAGAAGAAGCCCAGACGAAGAACTACGTGACACTCTGTATTGCGAAATCAAACCGACGACAGGTCCGGACTGAGCTCGAGTCGGTCCAGAAAGGACACACGCTGCGGGAGGTTGAGCACGAGATTCAATCGCGTGGTGGAGCCAAGCGCGTTCTCTTATGGAATCTTGACCTGCTCTATGACAACGAACATCGATCCACGGGAACAATCGCGATAGGACAAGACATCACCGATCGTATGCGATCCAAGGCCCAACTGGATTGCAGTCATAAGGAACTAGAGCGAAAAAATCGTGAGTTAACGGGTGCGAAGGAGATAGCCGAAGCCGCCAGCCGTGCGAAGAGCACCTTTCTGGCCAATATGAGTCATGAACTTCGTACGCCTCTGAATGCCATTATTGGCTACAGTGACTTACTCACGGAAGATTTTCAAGATCGCGGCAATACCGAAATGGTCCCTGACCTCAGGCGTATTTGGTCGGCAGGAAAGCACCTCCTTCGAATCATCAACGATATCCTCGATCTCTCCAAGATAGAGGCCGGGAAAATGTCACTCGTACTCGAATCATTTGATCTGACAGAACTTGTCAATGATGCGGTCACCACGATCAGCACACTGGCGACGCGTACGGGGAATATTGTGGAGGTCGATTGCTCGGAAGATCTCGGAGTAATCACGGCAGACCGGACCCGTGTCCGGCAAATCTTTCTGAATCTTCTGAGCAACGCATGTAAATTTACTGAACAGGACACGATCACGATGGCAGCCACACGGACGTGCTTGAATGGACAACATCGTGTGACGATCGCCGTCAGCGACAACGGTATCGGCATGACACCCGAGCAGCTACAGAAACTTTTTCAACCATTTAGCCAAGCGGACGACTCGTCCACCCGCCAATATGAAGGCACAGGCCTAGGACTCGCGATTAGCCGCCGATTCTGTCAAATGATGGGGGGCGATATCACCGTCAGCAGCGACTACGGCAAAGGTTCAACCTTTACGATGCACCTTCCGATCCAGGTTGACAGTGTGAATACCGTTACCGTTCAAGCGCCTACACCCGTCGCAAGCAATGGAAACGGATCGACAACAGGGGATGGTGCTAGACCGGTACTGCTCATCGATAGCGATCCTTCCACCGGCGAATTTCTCAGCCGAACATTGGCGAAAGAAGGTCTCGAGCTAAAGATTGCGAGCCAAGGTCGCGTAGGGCTGGAAATGGCACGAGAGCTCCACCCTTCGGTCATTATCCTCGACATGGTGATGCCGGATATGGATGGCTGCGAAGTCCTGTCGGCACTTCGATCGGATCCAGCTGTAGCCTCAATTCCAGCGGTGATGTTGACAATCTTGGATGAACAGCCCAAAGCATATGAATCCGGGGCGACTGACTATCTTTTCAAACCGGTTGACCGAAACCTCTTGGTCAATTGTCTAAGGAAACACACCACAGGGGTCGTTGGACGTGCTCCTATCGACGAGATGGCATCGGTAGCCGACGTTGCGTTCTCGCCCTCACCTCCCAATCATCTTACTCACATCGCAGATATGTCAGGAAAATAGGAATATGAACACCATCGCCTACGCCATGACATTAAAAGACGGAACCACGCATAGTTTCCAGGTCGACCTTACTCGACCAACCGCACGTCACCCGTCCAACAATTCCTGGACGAAACTTGAATATCAGCAATGCCCACATTGCCCGCTCAAACCCTCCGATACTGAGTCCTGCCCTGCAGCCTTAGATATCGAGGCCATCGCCCAAGAATTCCGCGATGTCCCTTCGTGTGAACGTATTGACGTCACGGTCGAGACACCAAATCGAACCTATACGAAAAATTGTGATATCCAGGAAGCCTTGCGTTCACTGTTCGGATTGATCATGGCATCTGGGAGTTGCCCTATCCTCGCTCGATTGAAACCGCTCGCACATACGCACCTTCCGTTTTCGACGTTGCCAGAGACCGTGCTACGTGTCGTTGGCACCTATTTACTTCAACAGGAGATTGCGTACAGGGACGGCACCACCGTTCCAGATTGGGACTTAACGGGGATCGAAACACTCTATGCGGAGCTACAAATACTCAATAAGCATTTTATGAATCGCCTTCGCAACGCCTCAGCAGCCGATGCCAATGGCAACGCGATCTATTCCTTGTGGTCGATGAGCAGCTTGGTTGAACTCGGCATTGATGAAATGCTGAAAGAAGTCTCTCCAATGCTAGCAATGGACTCAAGAAGCGTGGCAATCACCGCAGCCTCGTGACTTCTCGTCTAGGGTGTTTTGACCTACCCTACCCAGACATCAGATCGCCGGAATCACGACGCGGCCACGTCACCCGAGAGACCTCCGCGAGCGCCAAGATGAGACTATGAATTCCCTTGTCGCCTCCTCCTTGAGCCTGTAGTGCAACATAAAATTGATGCGCTAACGCGAGTCCAGGCATCGACAGATTCATCCTCCCAGCCTCATTGAGCGCAATGGCCATATCTTTGACGAAATGGTCAACAAAAAACCCGGGCTCAAAATTTCCGACGCACATCCGCGGCGCATAGTGGGTCAATGACCACGAACCTGCCGCGCCCTTACTGACTGACGCAATAACAGATTCCACATTCAACCCCGCTCGATAGGCATATAGGAGCGCTTCACACACACCAATCATCCCACTTGCGATTAACGTCTGATTGACCAATTTCGTGTGTTGCCCTGCTCCAGCAGGTCCTTGATGCACAATGGTCGACCCCATCAATGAGAAGATTGGACGAAGCCGTTCGCACACATCGACATCACCACCTACCATGATGGAAAGCGTTCCATTTTTTGCACCAACATCCCCACCCGACACAGGGGCATCAAGACTTCCGACGCCTTTCGCGCTGGCCTCTGCATAGATCTCTTGCGCAAGCGATGGCTCACTCGTCGTCATATCCACCAAAACGCCTCCAGAGGCCAGCCGGGACAGTGCTCCATATTCCCCAAGCAGTACGTCACGCACCTCGGCAGGAAAACCCACCATGCTCATGACAATGTCCGACTGCTCAGCAACAGCAGATGGAGAGTCACTCCATAACGCCCCCTGTGCGACCAGCGTCTCCGCCCGCGTTCGCGTCCGAGTAAACACAGTCACGGGATACCCTGCATCTAAGACATGCTGGCACATGGAGGAACCCATGACGCCCAACCCGATCCATCCAACTCGTATCTCTTTCAGTTCCATTTCCCGTAATCCCTCCCTCGTCATCTAACCGTGCAGCGGTGACCACTCACTGTGTTCACACGAATGCGCACAACACTCACAGGCCTTACAGGCATCTCAGATTGCTGCAACAATGAAAAAATGTCTGAATTGTTATAATGCCCTTATGAGGACCCAAAGTCACATCACGCTACTAACCCGTCTTATCGAACATCATACTGAAAACCCGGGTGGGGATGAGCCTGCCATATGTCATTTTCTACGTGACGAACTGGAAAAACGGGGGGCTGGTCATGCCGAAGTCGTCACGGTACCGCGCACCCGGAGCAACGAGGTCGGAGCGTATGTGTTTGCAACATTTGGCGAGCCCCGTCTGTTAGTCAACGTCCACGTCGATACTGTCCCCGCGAATTCTGGCTGGACTCAAGACCCATGGACGCCGACAATCACCGCTGACAGAGTCATCGGGCTCGGTGCCGCAGATACAAAAGGCGCCATCGCAACCATCCTTACCGCTCTGGAAACCACCACTCCTCAGAATGTTGGATTCTTGTTCTCAGGCGACGAGGAAAAAAACACTAGCTGCATCAGAGCATTTCTGGCGTCTGAACGTACTCGCGGCATCACCCGTGCCATTGTGTGCGAGCCTACCAATCGAGTTGCGGGCGTTCGGCACCGGGGGATCAACGGATACCGTGCTGAGTTTCAAGGTCAGGGGGGCCACTCATCGAACGCTGATAGGATGCCGAAACCAATTGCGACCCTCGCACGTCTTGCCGCTGAGCTTGACAGTGTAAGTCAACAGTATCTGTCGCAAGGCCCAGAGGACATGAAAGGTATTTGTATGAACGTGGCGAGCCTCGAGGGAGGTGTCGCATTTAACGTGGTACCTGACGCGGCAACATTGACATGGTCGATCAGACCACCACAGGGCTTTGACCAACAGCAGTTTGACGAGAAGGTTCGCGATACTATCCAGCGAACGAATGCCGGGATCACCTTGACCACCCTCCTCCAAAACCCGCCATTCTCCACCCACCACCTTGCTAAGTTTGAGCAGATGCTCGGGTCGCATGTTCGTACCTTTTCCCCACTGCAATTTTGGACGGAAGCGGCCATGCTGTCAGAGGCTGGTATTGATGCCGTTGTCATCGGCCCCGGCAACATTGAACAAGCACACGCCGCAGATGAATGGGTAAGCCAAGAAGATCTGATCTGGGCCATAGAGCTCTTCACGCACATTTTCAAAGAAACAGCCCATGACATCTAACGATTTAGTCATACGCTTTCTTGAAAGCATTGGGAGGCCCGACGAAGCACAATTCTATCTGTCTTTGTTCAAGTCAGAACGTCCCGAACAATTCGCGATTGTTGCCATCGCCGACTCGGTCATGCAAGAAACTTCCGATGTGCTGGTGACTGATCTACGATTTCTCTCTCAACTTGGCCTCACCCCGGTTGTGATGTTGGGTGTAGTCACCCCAACGTTGGCGACGCAGCATGCCAACCGAATCTGCGAACGACTGACTCCCCAGGTATCCTGCACGATCGTGGATCCCTACGATACGGCTCAGGTGCGACGCGCGGCACACAATGGAAATATCGCAATCGCCCCATTTCCTGACGATGGAAAATCTATTGATGATCGTTTCGATGTTCTCGCGCGCCTCGCAACGGGACTGTCATCGCGGAAACTCATGTTCCTCGGGGCCAGGAGCGGGCTTCAAACACAGTTGGGCAAAGTCCTTTCTCTAGTGAACATGACCACAGAGTACACGGAACTTATCCAACCGAATCGGTTACTCAAACATCAGCAGGCATTCCTCCAACAGATCCATCGCCTCTTCAGGTGCATCGATCGGCACACGACCATCGCCGTCACGTCACCATTAGATCTTCTCCGGGAACTGTTCACCTCGAATGGTGCCGGAACACTCATTCACCGAGGCTCATCGATTTCCCGGTTCAACAACGTGGACGCGGTCGATATTACGAAACTGCGTCATCTTATTGAAGCCGCGTTTCAGCGCTCGCTTACTGAGGACTTTTTCACACGACCAATGAGTGCCCTCTACGTCGCAGATGACTATCGCGGAGCAGCAGTGACTATCGAGACTCCGACGGGACACTATCTCACGAAATTTGCCGTGGATCAGCAGGCTCGCGGGGAAGGGGTTGGACGAGATCTATGGCAGACACTACACACGGATTGCCCACGCCTGTTTTGGCGAAGTCGAACAGAAAACCCGCTTACCCAGTGGTATCAGCAGCGCTGTGACGGACTGGTTCGAGATGATTCATGGCATGTGTTCTGGCGTGGACTCTCCACCGACGAAATTCCGGAAGCAATCAACTACGCACAGACAGCACCACTGGACTTTCTTACCTCAGCGCCCTAAACGCCAACGCGACCCACCCATCCCGTTCTCGTCCGCTGCTATAGACCCATCCAGCATTGGTCATCACCTCACGTATGCCCGCTTGATCAGTGGCAAGGATTCCAGAAAGCAATAGGGTGGTTATTGGTGCGCGTGTAAACCGCAGGAATTCTCCGCATGAGTCGAGGATTGTCCTCCGGTCTAGGTTTGCGACGATGACATCAAACGTCCGTTGGGTTCTCATCCCGGCCAACGTAGTCTGCTCAAATGCAATTTCGTCTCCGAAGTCGTTCTCCTGCGCATATACTTTCGCACACTCAAGAGCGACCGGATCCGGTTCTACTTGGAGCGCCGATTGCGCGCCAAAACGTACCGCCACCATTGCGAGAATCCCACTCCCGGCTCCGACATCGAGAATGTCTTCACCGCCTTGAATCAACTCATCAAGGCACTCAATCATCAGATGCGTGGTGGCATGGTGGCCCGTCCCAAACGCACGTTTAGGGTCAAGAACCAGCTCAATGCCGCCTGTCGGCACAGCGCTTGGATGCCACGAAGGCCGAATGCGTACCGGACCGATCTGAATCGGCGCGACCGACTCGGCCCACTTCTGATTCCAGTCTTCTTCAGGCACCGGCCGAACGACCACGCCACGCTTGGGATCATCGAGACCCACACGCACAAGTTCGTCCTTAATCAGAGTCAACTGCTGTTCGTCCCACTGTGCCTCCCGCCAGTACAATCGCGTGACCCCGCCATCATTCCAGACGCCAGCGAAACCCGGCGCATCAACGATTGCGAGGCAATTGCCTGGATCAAACTCCAGAGAAACGCATATTTCAATAAACCCTCTTTGAACCGCCATCATCTCGTCAGTATAAATTGGGCTACGGAAACCTCACTAACCTTGGTAATTAGGCACTCGTTGCTTGTTCTCTGAAACGAACGCATGCTAAGATGCATCCGGTTTAGCGAACCTCAAATCTTCTCAATTTCATGCTCCTTCAACAGCAAGCGCCGCCAGCCACAGCAAATACTTTGCTCGATGACGACGTCCTCCGTCTGCGTGCCATCGGCATCCGAGATCAGCTCACACACGCTGGACTCTATGTACCACAGACCGTGGGGAATCACGAGATACCCGAGGGACAGCGATGGCGAGTCGGCGCAGAGCCCTTTACGATTTCCCTACAAGAACACGCTTTTTTGGAGTCACTTGGTCCTCGACTCCAGGCGTTTGTTCGCGCCTGTCACACCCTGTATTTGAAGAGCATCTCTGGGAAACAGCCTGCTTGGATCGCTGAATATCTCGATCTTGGGAAACCGCCAGAACTCGTAGCTTTCAGCCGCATGCGGCGGCTCCGAGGTGCCCTGCCCACCGTCATCCGTCCAGACATTATCCCTACGGACAACGGATTCATGATCACGGAACTGGATTCCGTTCCCGGCGGCATTGGACTCACCGCAGCACTGATTGATGCGTACAGCAAGGAAGCGTTGCCATCTGGCAACATACTCCAAAACTGTATGATCGACGGTTTCGCAGATATGATTCGAGCCGCCACATCCTCAGATAACACTAGCGATACGCTCACAGTAGCAATCGTTGTATCAGAAGAAGCCAAAGACTACCGACCTGAAATGACATGGCTTGCCGCCCGACTTCGAAAGACAGGCCTCGATGTCTATACCGTCACGCCACGGGAGGTGCAGTTTACGGAAGACGGGCTGACCATCTCTATCGACGGTTCTACCCGACCAATCACTGTTCTCTATCGATTCTTCGAGCTGTTTGACATGAAAAACGTCCCCAAGACAGAACTCATCATGTACAGCACCAAGAAAGGCGGGGTGACGGTGACCCCTCCATTCAAGCCATGGCTTGAAGAGAAAATGTGGTTTGCCTTCTTCCATCACCCTGCACTGATACACTTCTGGGTCGAGGAGTTGGGAGAAGAGCCGGTTGCACATCTGCACGCATTGATTCCGAAAACATGGATTCTTGATCCACGTCGAATTCCACCGCACGCAACGATTCCACACCTGACGGTCGCGGGGCGCCCGGTGCAACACTGGAATGAGCTCAAAGCCATGACACAAAAAGAACGTCGGCTGGTGATTAAACCATCCGGGTTCTCTCCACTCGCGTGGGGAAGCCGTGGCGTATCCATTGGCCACGATCAGCCACAAGAGCAATGGGCTGCGGCTCTCGATAGCGCGTTGGACACGTTCTTCACCACGCCCAGCATCCTTCAAGAGTTCCACACTG
>JAJDBL010000148.1 GCA_029261375.1 Nitrospirales bacterium | reverse complement strand
CTCCTCGCGGTTGCTCCTGGAACCCAACCCGTCACTATTTCGGTATGGGTACTCGACCAGGATACAGACGTGACACCATCGAGCGTGAAAGCGGTTGTGCGCTACAAGGATGGAACGAATATGAAAATGTCACTCAACGATGATGGCATCGGACCAGATATCATCGCGGGAAACGGTCAATACACTGGGACAGTCGAGATCATCACCGAGAAGGCCGCCCGAGTCGCGGTTAGTGTCAAAGCAAAGGATGAACTGAAAACGAAAGCCATGCCCCTAGGCGCACTTATTTCCGTAGTGGATCTTTCTACTGCTCCAATAGTCACCAACGTTCAACTCAGCCCAGCGATCTTGGCGGTACAGAATGGGATCCAAGTCGTGACCGTTACTGCGAGGGTAACTGACCCAAATGAGGACCTGAAGAACGTCAAGCTCGAACGTTTGGTCAAGGTCGGAAAATTGGAGAAAAGGGATACCATCGGCACACTTGTAGACGATGGGACCAATGGCGACGCGATTCCAGGAGATGGTGTGTACACCATTCAGACAACCGTTGAGACCGCGGAAGCAAGACACATCCCCCTACGCTTAAACGTCAAAGACCGAGCCAAACACAAACTCCAACTCGAACTCGATCTTCCAGTGCGTGAGGATGCGGAGGCCCCTGCACTGATCATCCAGACGCCTACTGCCGAAACAGCAGTGGAGAACGCGCTCCAATCTATCTCAGGCACAGTAGTTGATACCAACTTGGCATCGGTATCGTGCAATGGGCAGATCGCGAACATCTTAGAAGACGCCTTCACGTGTCCTGACCTGACATTTGTTCCCGGAACCAATCGCGTGAATGTGACCGCCTTTGACTGGTCCGGGAATCTAACCACACTGACTCCAAGCTATGTGTACGCTGATGGTGAAACATTTGCGGCAGTCAGCGGCATCGCCGCGAAAGGCCCAATCGGTGACGCCCTGATTCAAGCGTGGAGTTTCGCGATGGGACTTCCTCCAAACTGTCCAAACGGTATTGTTCCGGAAATCCGCACGCCGACTCAAGCCCTGATGTGTTTGCTCGGAACGGCAATGACAGATGCCAATGGAGGGTACGCCATCCCCGTTCCACCAGGCCTGACCAGTCCAGTATTACTCGAAGTCCTTGGCGGTCCCAATGCCACGTATCAAGACGAAGCAACCGGAGAAGCCGTCGCGTTTCCAACAGGACAGATGTTGCAAACCGTATTGCCTACCCCAACCGAGGTGATTGAGAACGTCGCAGTCACAGCACTCACCCATATGGCAGCGGCAAAAATACTGGAGGATGCAGGAACCGATTCTCCAACGATCGACCAAGTCAATGCAGCCAATACGGACGTGGCAGAGCGGTACGGTCTGAGCGATATTGTTGGAACCCTCCCCGCAAACATCACTCAGGCGACAATGGGTGACGCAGCAGACTACGCGTTGGTCCTAGCAGGATTCTCCGAACAAGCTCAACAATTTGCAACAGGTGAATCAGACCAACCGGTACGGATCGACCCGTTAGAGCTCATTCAAGTCATTGCCCGTGATTTTTCCGATGGAACGTTAGACGGCAATGCTGGTGATGTCCCATTGGAGTTGAGTACGACCGAGGGAACGATGATCACCGTCCCCGCAGACGTGGCAACTACGAAATTGGGTGAGGCTATTCGGCGATTTCAGGATGGCCCTCGTAACGGATTAGGGACCATCATAGCCGCAGACCTGTTGGATACGCTTGGAACACAGGCAGACAGCACCAGTAACACTGGAGGTGGCACGTTTGTCGGCGGTGGATTTGGCGGTCCTAGCTCAAGCGCCGACAGTGACGGTGACGGGTTCGCGGATAGTACGGAAACGAACACAGGCATATTTTTCTCAATTTCGGATACAGGAACGAACCCGAACAATCCAGATACGGATGGCGATGGTCTGCCGGACGGCGCAGAAAGGAATACCGGAGTGTTTGTCTCATCCACGAACACAGGAACGAACCCGCTCAACCCCGACAGCGATGGCGATGGTCTATTGGATGGTGTGGAGACGAACACCGGTACGTTCCTAAATGCAACCAATACGGGCAGCAGCCCACTAGATCAGGACACGGATAGTGACGGCCATACCGATGACGTTGAAGCCAATTTGCAGGCGAATCCATCGGATAACAGAAGCGTCCCAGTGACATTGCAAGGAAGGGCCATGACCTCTCCGATCACTAGTGGAACCGTGACCGCATCGTGTTATGTGGCGACATTCAACAATGGGTGTCCAGGATCTGGTCCGCTCGCAACGATAGGAGATCTCGGCACTCTGGCAACAACAAGCATCAACGCGACCGACGGCTCATTTTCGCTTGTTGTCACTCCTCGTTATGCCTTCCAGGCTATTCTCCTTTCAGCAACCGGCGGGACCTATGTCGATCCTGCTGGCACAACACGGGCGCTCACAGGAACGTTGCAAGCAATGACTTTTTTTCCGGGCATAGCAATACCCCAAACTATAAATATCGGAGTGAGTGCGTTAAGCACCCTCGCGGCTCACCGAGTCATCGCTGTCTCTGAAGCCCTCGGGATTCGGCCTGGGTCAGCTGACGTGTTCAACTCCACCGTCAATTTCCAGAACCTGTATGGTGTCAACCCATACCTTGTTCCCATAGACATCGCGCAATCAGCTGGAGTTAGCATCACGGTGGAGCAACAACAATTGAGTGTCATTCATGCTGGCTTTATGCAGGCTGCACTCGATACGGCTGCAGATGTGGATCCAATTGCCTACATCAATGCGGTTGCCACCGACTTCGCGAGTGATGGCCAATTAAACGGGCTCTTCCTTGACGGCAACCCTGTTGCGATTGTTGGCGCAATGGGCCTAACCGCAACGCTCGCTGCCGATGCGGGGGCGGATAAAATCGTAGCGGGTATCGGAAATTTGACAAACAACGCCTTTCCTGGTGCGTGCGACGCGGCATGCCTCGATCTCATTGCGACCGCTGACACTCAGCCAAACACGACTTTCACTCTGCAAGATAACGCCGTCACAGTGGTGGGAACAGAGGTGAGGGGAAGTGGTGCCTCAACCACACCATTCTCAACCACGACAACATTCTCACCCGATACCATTACCAACGGTGTTGCTAAACTGCGCCGCACCTCTGCGACTTTCAATAAGGACCTTAAGATCCAGCTCGTGCACCAAGGGTTCACTACACCTGGCGTAGCGACGGTGAATGAAACGTTCACACTCTGCGTCTATGATGCAAGTAACACAAGCACCACGAAGCCAGGGTGTAACATCACCACAGATAAACGGCATTTTGCTGCTAGGCTAACGGGTGCGATCGTCCACAATACGGGAGTCAATAGTGCGGTAATGGTTGACCTCACCCCGGCAACCATTGGCTTTAGCGGAACGCAGAAGGATGGTACGGTACTGGCACTTGCGACTCAGCTAAATGCGCTTACAGCCGGATTCAGCACGTCTGGGCCTGTCGGGACTGTCACCTTCACTCCAAACACCTTCTTGGTCGCGCTTGCTATCTCTCAAGCTAACATAGGAATGGCACTAGCCGAATCTCTGTTGGCACCACTGAATGGTACCCAGAAATTCAAATTTACGTTGTCGGTGGGTCCAAATATGACACTCGCCCCTGGGATTAGTGGACAGGGAAACCCACAGGTTCCAGACTCGGGAATCGCTCAAACGACGACATGTACCGTCACCAATTCAACCGCTAATGGTTGTACCGCTGTGACTCAGCTTGAGGGTGTTATTACAATTAGAAACCCCTAGCCACCCTTTCCGACATTGAAGAACGATGCATTGTGCCTTTAACCGCAAGGCACAGTTCCCGCGTTCATGCTTCACCGCATGAGCCCCCTTTGGCATAATCGAGACTCTACGATCTCCCTCAAGATCGGCCCTGATCTGACCGATACACACAACATCTTCACGTAACGTAAATCATCGATAGAACGCGGAGAGTAGATCTTGAGTACGAATACCTTGTTACCTATAGGACTACCCGGATTTCACGATCCCGGCACGGGACTCCAGCGATTCAACGCTGAACAATTCAGTCGTACCTCAGCGTCACGAGAGCAGTCTACTAACCTGTCGATTACAACCGCTCAGGGGGACACAATCACATTGTCCCTGAATGCGTTGACGGAGACGGCACGGAACACCTACGACCGGTTCGGACGGACGGCCAACGAGCAAATCCAGATTCACGAGGAGAGCCTCAGTGTCGAGGACAAGCGAGCGTTTTCCATTCAGGTCGAAGGCGATTTAAATCAACGTGAACTCAAAGACCTTCAGAAGGTCATCAAACAGGTAGATCGCATCGTTGGCGATCTATTGAAGGGAGACCTCGACCACGCAGTACAGCGCGCATCGAAACTCGGCAATCTCAAGAGTATCGCTAGCTTGGACGCGAATATTGCGGTTCGCCAGAGTGTCACCGTTGAACAACAGCGATTTGTGGAGCAACAGTTTGCTGCCACATCTGGGACGGAAGCCTCTCCACGCGACTCCAGAATTCCGACTAACTTCGGACTCCCTCAGGGCATTCAACCAGAGGATCTCCTAAATCCTGAGACACCGGTACGCCCGGCTCAAGAGAACGTGAATATCCCCGATGACCTTGAGGCTACTGCAGGACGCATAACACGTTTGATTGATCGACTGCACAACGAGGTGGCAGAGAGTGGAATAGAGCCGAAAACGCTGCTCCCACACCTCGACGACGCCTTCTCAGACCTTTTCCGAGGTCTCTCGAATACACATGGGAAGGAGTCGCCCATTCTCGCCCTCACGAAACAACTTCAGAATGAGCTCATCGATGCGTTGAAGGACGAACGCGAGCCGGACAATCAGGAAATGCCAGCGCCATAGTCTGATTTGCACACCGCCATCCTCACCACACGCGACGATCAACCCTTACGATTCATATACTCAATCACTCGCTAAGAGCCCTGCTGCTGCTTGAGCTTTCGTAGTCGTATTTCATCCTGCTTAGTGAACATTTGTGTTGAAAAGAGTGTCTCACCATTTTCGCCGGCGAGTAGCTCGACCAAGCTGGTAAAAATGACGTTCTCCGGAGTTCCTATTGTTCCCCACGTACTGGTCACACTCTGTGGAAGTATCCAGCTCGCTTCTGCTCCACGACTCAAACCACCTTTGATTTCGTGATTGAATGGCTCGCGTACCCATGGCAACGTCTCTTCCATGTTCCACAAGATGCCGATAAAATGCGCTTTTGTTACGGTGTGTGCAGTCCCGTTCATTACCCTCAATTCGATGATCGGTTGAAACGTATCACCCGTCCATTGTCGATAGAATCGTGAACTGAG
Source organism: Nitrospirales bacterium (assembly GCA_029261375.1). Taxonomy (GTDB): domain Bacteria; phylum Nitrospirota; class Nitrospiria; order Nitrospirales; family UBA2166; genus UBA2166. Next base: position 4,791 of record JAJDBL010000148.1, on the reverse strand, counting down.
CACTTCGAATTTCTCCAACTCAGGTCTATCTTTCTCCGCAGCCGCTCTTCGTTGCTCAAGATCTGCGATCTCACTCAATGCGTCATTCTGCTCGTTTTGTTTTCGCTCTTGTATGATTCGTTCCCCTTCTGCGATCACTTCTGACCCGGTCTTACCATCCAACTCACCTCGTGCAAGAACCGCGATGGCTTGATCGAACCTCGCTCGCTCTTCCGTCGACAGGCCGCGTTTCACAATTTCGAGGGAAGAACGCATCGATTCGTCAGTAGAGCCATCGATTTTCGCTTTACTGCACCCAAACACGACGGCAAACAGCACCAAGACCATGGTCAGAAAAACGGCGGGCCTCGATAACGCAATCATCCGAAACTCACGATCCGTATGGAGAATGCCTTCAATTGCACCCACAACACCATGAATACGAATAGTGTGGTGTTCGTTCGGTATATACATATAGTCGAAGATCGGCGTACCCGAATTGGCACATGGAGAACGTCGAGAACCTCGCCTCCCCTTTCCAGTGAAGATAGCGTACAACACCACGATCAATATTGCTCACACTCCTTGGTAGGATATCACTGATGTAGTGAAATACCAGACCAACGCTGTTCGGCCACGCTACTGACACGGCGTTTCTCGCGATCTCCGCTTAAGATTTTTCCCCGCTGGCCGATATAGCCGCTATGAATCGATTTCAAGAGGAGCAACGACACCACACATGAGCGCTCAAGCAGGCCAATATACGCTGAAACACTTCAGCAAAGGGGATGCTGTTTTCACGGAAGGGCACGTCGGGGATTGCGCGTACCTGGTGGTCAACGGATCGATTGATATCCACAAAGTGATCGACGGAGAACGGGTCGTTCTCGGCCAACTGACACAAGGTCAGATCTTCGGCGAAATGGCCATCATCAGCGGCGAGCCGAGAACCGCGAACGCCGTCGCGGCAGAGAGCAGTCGGTTGGCCATCATCCAACGTTCGACGCTGACACAGGCCGTTCAGGAAAGCCCACAAATCACGCAAGCGATCACTAAAGCGCTTATTGACCGGTTAACCAACACCACAAAAAAGGTTCCCCAGCAATTGTCTGCGAGTCTCTTCATACGCGTCTGCTATATTCTCAATCTTCTGGATCCTGGCGAATCCGATCTCCAATTATGCGATGGGGCACATTCTGCCTCTGGATTTGAGTACGACCTCCTTGTCGACAAGATTCACACAATCCTTTCCATCTCGAGAGCTGAAATCGATCTGATTTTGACAAAGCTCGAACGCATCCATCTTGTCGCAATCGAACAATGTGGACCATTGACTGACACACCAGGAAAATTCATCAGGGTCGTGAACCCGAATAGCCTCGTGTCTTCTGCCGAGAGCTGCTGTCAGGTTTTGGACGCGACGCTGAAGACACAGATGGGAGAACTGGAGTTTATCCCCATCGAAGAGTTTGCAGAGATTGTTGACACTACATCTGACATCATTATCAAACGCCTTGGAGACGGAGACGTTCCAGAACGTTTGTTCTACGTGAATAAGAAAGCAGCGGAAGACTGGACCACTGACGTTGGATGGGACTTCTTTCAGATCGTACACACTCAATAACTCACTCGTCCACGCAGCGTTCTAAGCGCCTCCCCCACACACGGCATCGTTCTTGAGACAAAAATGCCACTATCCCCACCCTGTGGTCTCGCATCTATCAAGCGTGACGAAGATTGATTTTCGCGGTTGCTGGTTCACTGCCCGACTGATGTGACCACGTCCGGTCGTATCCTCCGCGAGGAGCACTTCTCCAGCGCCAAACTGTCGAATCGTTCCATCTCCGACTTCGATCTCAACCTCGCCCTCAATCGTGATCACGTACTGCCGTTGTGGAGCAGGATGCCACGTATAGTTATAGGAGCCGTCCGTCTCCCGAAAGATGACACCGCTTGCATGTTCTACGGTGGAGAACTTTCCGATTGCCCCTCGATCAAAAAGAGGAATATTCACATCCTCGAAATGGGATTCCCCATCTTCACCGGTATAGATGCGAGTCACATTCATAGACCAATGCCCCTTTTCTCTCCTCCCACGTCACCATCGATGAACAGAACGCGACACGTTCTCACTCAGTCATGTGCAGCATCATGCTACAGCTAGATACATATCGCACCGATATAACAACACATGAGAATATGATAGGTACGACTTGATCCTTATGAACGCAATCCGACAGACACCCATCGCGACGACTTGGATGATAGGAGTACTCGTGTTGATCGGAGCACCAACACTCGCTGCTCCCCCGATCGTGACTGACCTCGTGGTGTCGCCAACAGCCCTTAATCTCGATGATCCACAGAACGTGGTGGCTATTTCGGTCGACGTTGTCGATCTTGACGGAGATCTCGACCCACGCAAGGTCAAAGCCGTAGTGAAACTCTCCAATGGCATGCGAGAAAAACTTGTATTGCAGGATGTTGGCAACGACCGCTTTAGCGGGGAGTTCATCGTGGATACGAGCATCTCCCAAGACATTGCCGTGAAGGTCAGAGCAAAGGATTTTGCAGGTGAGAAAGCAAGGTCGAGTATTCAGATCATCTCAGTCCACGATTGCGGCAATGCGATGGGAAATGGCAATGCGATCATTGATGGTCCATCCGGGCCGGACGGACCGGATCATGATTCCGTCTTTCGTTCGTTGACGGTGCACCCATTGGATTCCGACATCGTCCTCATCGGCACCGAACGAAATGGGTTCGTGAAGAGCGAGGATGGGGGTCAATCATGGAGACGGCTTCGATCGGGGCTCCGGCACACCGAAGCGGATAGCGGGGCGGTGTATCCTGAAATCTGGGATATTGCCATCGATCCCCATGCCCCCTCACGCGTGTATGCGGCCACCCTCGACTCGCCGGGACCAGTTACTGGTAATTTTCCCAGTACGCACGCCGGCATCTACCTCAGCGACGATGGAGGCGAGACCTGGCGTCGCAGCAACTGCGGCCTGTCAAACTCACGTACTACTTCTGTAAAAGTAGATCGATTGGATCCAAACACCGTCGTGATTGGAGTCGAATCGGGAAACGCATCATTCAGTTCGCTGCAGGGACAGCCATTTGATGGCGGACTGTATCGCTCGACAGACCGAGGCGCACATTGGTCACGTGCTGTTCTCGACGACGAGGATGACCGCCACAATGGATACTGGCACCTCGTGTCGACAAAGAAGGGTCCCCCTCAGTTCATCACCTTTGGACTATGGAGTTTTCAGAACGCCGAGCAGGATGGATCAGGAAATATGGGATTCTTGAGAAGCCGTGATTCTGGACAGACGTGGGAGCCGTTCGGTGATCCTGTGAAGGATCTCACGATCGTTCACTTCCACGTTTCCGCAGATGGCGACATCATCTATGCCAACCCGAGGGATTCTTTTGAAATTCAACGATCGACTGATGCCGGTGAGACCTGGACAGCCACACTGCTCAACCAGGCAAACGGCCCGGTGACGGTATCGCCTGCCGATCCTAACCGTGTGCTCTATGCGGGAACAGCTACCTTGACGTTGTCAACCGATGGTCTTGAGTCGACGCAAGTCGTGCTGGAAGCAGAAGCGCCTATCCATGATGTCGTATTTGCGCCTTCTGATCCACATATTGTCTACGTCGCGACCGAAGGCTATCTCATTTACAAAAGCATGGATGCAGGACACTCGTTTTCCCTGATGGAAAACATCCGCTCGAATGTGCTCAATCAGTAAGCGAGCCCCTATCTTAGGCACGGATAGATGCGCAGAGACTCTCAGGAATAATCGATACGGGGCGTGGGCTAGAGACTCACGTGTGGTACGGTCAACGCGAGCGACGAGGTTAGGACGATTTCTTCGCGGCTGAGACTCTTCACGCAGCGACAGGCGCGTCCGCGAGAGCCTCAGCCTCGGTGCCATAGAGTCTCATGAATTCCAGAGGGTTGCATCGTCCAAGCGCCTGTCTCGTAAGACATTGCGGTTGAAGAAGCCCGACTTTGTGTCTCACGCCCTGAAAATTCCTATCGGTCAGCACCAACCGACCGATGGCCATGCTGTCCAGAAAATCGACATGCTCAAGATTTAAGACAAGGTGCTCATAGCCCGCGCTGATCTGCGTTTCAATCACCTCCTGGATTCGCAATCCTACGCTGCATTCAAATGTACCTTCACAATCCAAGATGATGGTCGATTCTTGCCGTCGAGTCTGTATATGCATGATCTCTCCTTCTCGTAGATTTCTCTGACCTTCCAACGGTGCCGCATATATTTATCATGTCCATTACAATGATTTGCCTGCTGTCGTCCCTCGCCCCATTCACACCCCTGCCGCGCACCGGCGTTTTATCAATGCTTCAACGGTGCGAATCGACTCTAGCGGCACGGTCCCCAGCAACCGTATTCCAACACACGTGTGCTGCACGCGGATGATCGTCCCTGGCACATTCACGATGTTTCCTTCATAAAACGTAAGCGTCAGGCCAAAGGTCATCCCCTGAGCAAATACCATCGCCAAGTCAGTTTTGAACCGGAGCCCGCGTTCAGACATCTCGAACACTTGAAACGTCCTCCCCTGCATCGAAACGGTAGGTCGTTCCGCAGGCGCGTACTGCAATCGAAGGTGCTCGCGTCGCTCCAGCATCACACGGCATTCCCGTGTAGCGTTCGGGAGTGTGTGGCTTGCCTCTATGCCCATTGTGATGCCTCCTTCTGACGTAGACGATGATCGTTGATTTCAACTCGCATGCACCTGTCTTTTCTGATAGATCTAGTGTGCCAAGTC
>JAJDBL010000147.1 GCA_029261375.1 Nitrospirales bacterium | reverse complement strand
AGGGAGTAGTGTCTGAATCTCGCGCCTTGAAACCAGGACCGGCGGCGGTCGCCGAACTATATTCTTGGGAGGACGTTGTAGTCTCTGGTGTTTGAGTTGGGTACTCTGCCTGTTCTGGGGTGTCCTCGACGTAGGGTGTAGCAAACTCTGGCATGCCAGTTTCGGGGTTGCGGGTAGGCAAATCTGTGTATTCCGGTACCGATGCGGTTTGCGTGATGGGGGCTGCGTTGCTAGAGGGACTCACGTCTTCGCGTGGGTTATAAACAGTCCGACAAGCTTTACAAGCGGCTCTAGCACCGTAGAACGTTTGGCCTATGCCGCAGGCCGGGCATTTAATTACCTCTAGACTCATCGTGTGACGTCCTCATCGGATTAGTCGTGTCTGTCTAAGTGTCGGTGATTGTGGCTTAGCGCGTCATCGTGACTCCTACGTATGCGATGGCGAGGACCATGGTTCCAGCCGCAGTAAGGAAGGCGGCGGGATAGCCGAAACTTGAAATGAGAATACCACTCATAATTGGACCGCTGGCGTGGCCGATGTCCGACAGTGTGCCATAGACTCCCATCGCCGACCCCCCGAAACGCGGTTCCGTGCTATCCCCGACTAGCGCAGAGCTCGACGTCATGACAGCGGCATCGCCGACCCCAAAGATCCCGGCAAAGATGAGGAGCAGCCTAAATTCACTTGTGAATGGAATGCACGACATGGCGAAGGCACAACACAACAGGCCCAGGAGGATCAATGGTAGTCGACCGATGGACTCTGACATTCTCCCGAGCAGTGGTTTCGATCCCAAAGAAACAGCGCTTTGAATTCCAAACAGGAACCCAACCTGGGTGCCTGTCAGCCCGATAGAAAACCCGTACAGCGGGAGAAACGCCATCAGGACTCCGGTGCTAACCATTTTCGACATCGCTGCAACACTCGCGGAGAGGACGAAGCGATTTCGAATGACAGACTGTACGCCGGTTGAGACAATGGTCAGGGCTTTTTTTAGGTCAGTTGACTCATCCGCCTTTGCGGAGGAGATAGTGGTGTCAATGAGATGCACCTGGAGAACAAGGAACAGTCCTAAGAGACCTATTGCACCCGCTATCGTAAACGCATCGGAGAATCCAGCGTGGTCGATTAGAAATCCGCCAGCCAACGGCCCGAGAAGTGAGCCTGCTTGTGTTGATGCGGTATACCATCCCAATCCTGCCCCGCGCTTTTCAGTAAACATTGAAGCCACCGTTGCGAGCGCAATAGGCGCGAACACCGCGGTAGCAAGGCCGTGACAGAGCCGAAGAACGAGCAACGTTTGGAGGTCCTCAATGAGGAGATACGCGAATGGTGTGATTCCAAACGCGACCGCTCCAAGGATGAGCAGCCGTTTCCGGCCAACGATGTCAGAGAGGATCCCCATCGGGAGTTTGAGGAACACCCCGGTCATTGTTGAGGCTGCAACGACCACTCCTATCATCTCAGGAGTGGCACCGAGTGACCCTGCAAACATTGACAGGACTGGCATACGAACCAGGTTGTAACTAAAAAAACAACTGAGGCCCGCGATACAAAGGAAGAGAAACGGGTGGGTCATCGAAGGTTCACGCGTTCTCGTGACGACATGATTTATGCTTGATCGACGACAGAACGACGTGAACAGTTGGGTGTTGGATATCCCTCGATAAGGAGGTCTGGGCCGATCCGTCTTACCTGAAGGCCCGAAAGTACAATTTGGTCTCTCAGTGAGGATTGTGTTGGGCTATCGAGAAGTGAACGCGCGTTGTCCCCACCCAAGAACATTGGGGCCGTCATGAGAAGGACCTTATCGACCACGCCGGATTCAAGAGCAGCGGCATTGATCTTGGCGCCGCCCTCGATCATGACGTGTGCGAAACCCAGTTGGCCGAGCCTATACATAAGGTCTGGAAAAGATACCTGACCCGCACCATTATTGCTCTCGATCATGTCGACACCTGCCTCCTCAAAGGCGGCTCGTTTTGAGGGATGAGTGATCGCGCAGGCGACTAGAATGCGTGTTCCTGACTGTGGCTGCAACGCTCGAGCCGTAAGGGGAGTTCTAAGCTGAGAGTCAACGATCACGCGGTGGGGTTGATGACGAGGTTCTCCAGGCAGGCGGACCGTAAGCGCCGGATTGTCCGCGAGGATGGTTCCGACGCCAACCAGCACCGCATCGATACGTGAGCGAAGTCGATGAACATACCGTCGTGCGGGGATCGAGGTGATCCAGCGTGATTCTCCGTTAGCTGCCGCAATCTTTCCGTCGAGGCTGGAGGCCATCTTTAATGTGACATATGGACGTCCAGTTGTGATCAGCTTAACGAACGGTTGATTCAGTTGTGTCGCCTGTGACCGGAGTATCCCTTCGGTGACATTGAGTCCGGCTTCGCGCAACGCATGAATTCCATTTCCGTTCACCGCAGGGTTGGGATCTGTCATCGCGACGACAACTCGTGCCACACCACTTTTGATGATCGCGGGAACGCAAGGTGGGGTCCGTTTGTTCTCGTGAACGCAGGGTTCGAGGTTTACATATAGCGCGGCGCCTCTGGCATTCTCACCTGCATCTGCTAAGGCATGTACTTCTGCGTGAGGTTCACCGAAGGCATGATGGTACCCTCGTCCGATGATCTGATTGTTTTTAACAACGACCGCTCCCACCATTGGGTTTGCGCCAGTTCGTCCCAACCCCTTCGTGGCGAGACGCATTGCCAGGCGCATATAGGTGGTGTCGGTCATCGACGAGAACGGGTTGGGGGCTTCTTTCGTTTTGCTGTTGGACGTCGTGTGGATGTTTTGGGTTTGGTGATCACCCCGTGGTTAATGGCAGCGTGTGCGGCCGCTAATCTCGCTATCGGTACACGATACGGGGAACAGCTGACGTAGCCGAGGCCGGCGCGGTGGCAAAACTCGACAGAGCGAGGATCTCCGCCGTGTTCCCCGCAGATTCCTAGTTTGAGATCAGGCCGCGTTTTACGCCCGCGTTCGATGGCTATTTCAATGAAACCACCAACGCCTCTTCGGTCAAGTGTGGTGAAGGGGTCTCCGGTCAAAATGTTGGTGAGACGTTCAGAAATCTCTGACCCGCACGCTCGGCACACCATGGTCTTTTGATCGATGTCCATAGCCTGACAGCGCGGGCAGCGATCGTGCATCGTCATATAGAAATCAATGATCTTGGCAGCATCGTCTCGTGAAAACCCAAACGTCGTTTGGGTGAGATCATTGGTCCCAAACGAAAAGAACTCGGCCTCCTCGGCAATTTCCCCAGCCATAATCGTCGCGCGTGGAAGCTCGATCATCGTGCCTACTTGGTAGGGAATGCGACGACCGTATTCAGCCATGACTTCAGTCGCGACTTCCGTGATGACCCGTTTTTGAGTCCGCATTTCTCCCCGTGTTCCAATCAAGGGGACCATGATTTCTGGAAAGATTTTTCCGCCTTCCTTCGTAACTTCACATGCCGCTTCAATAATCGCCCTGACTTGCATGCGCGTAATTTCCGGCATCAAAATTCCTAGCCGACATCCCCGCAAGCCAAGCATCGGGTTGAACTCGTGGAGTTCCTCAACTCGTGCGAGGATGCGCTTTGTCTCCGCTAACGTCTGCGGATCATATCCGGGAGTCAATTCCGCCTTTGCAATCTGCACCATGAGGTCTTCTCGTTTCGGAAGAAACTCATGCAGTGGAGGATCGAACAAGCGGATCGTGACGGGGAACCCATCCATCTTTCGGTAGAGCCCGATAAAATCTTGTTTTTGTAACGGACGGAGCTCGTTGAGCTGTATCATGCGTTCTGTCGTGTTTCTCGCCATGATCATCTTCTGCATGATCTCGACGCGGCCCTCGGCGAAAAACATATGTTCTGTCCGGCAAAGCCCTATTCCTTGTGCGCCAAACCCACGCGCGACGGCAGCCTGATTTGGCGCATCCGCGTTGGCTCGAATATCGAGTGAGCGGAATGAATCAGCCCACTGCAACACCTTGGCAAAATATTGATATCGCTCAGATTGTTCTGGCTTCAGTGTTCCTTCAATGACTTGAACGACATCCGATGCCATGACCGGGATATCTCCAATGTACACACTCCCGTCAAAGCCATTGATTGAGATGAAATCACCTTTGTTGAGCCTCACCGATCCGATGCGAACCGACGTGTCCCCGTCGACTTCAACCGCGTCGCAGCCAGCAATGCAGACCTTTCCCATCTGGCGAGCAACAACTGCCGCGTGAGAGGTCATACCGCCTCGAGCCGTGAGAAAACCAGATGAGGCGCTCATGCCGTGAATGTCATCAGGGCTCGTTTCCATGCGAACAAGCACAACTCTGTCTCCTGCAGCTTTCATCGTGATGGCCTGTTCAGGCGTGAGTGCGACTCTTCCGGCAGCTGCTCCAGGACCGGCGGGAAGCCCTTTGCCTTGTTTCGAATGGGTGACTTCCTGGCGTGGGTCAAACACAGGATAGAGATATTGCTCAAGATGTTCAGGCTCAACCCGAAGCACCGCTTCTTCTCTGGTGATGAGGCGTTCTTTGACCATGTCGACGGCGATCTTGACCGCGGCAATCCCTGTGCGTTTGCCCACCCGGGTTTGAAGCATATACAGCTTGCCCTCTTGAATGGTGAACTCGAGGTCAAGCATGTCGCGGTAATGGCGTTCAAGTTTTCGATGAATCTTCGTGAGATCTTTGTAGGCCTTGGGAATCGTTGCCTCAAGCTTCGCAATCGGTTGCGGTGTGCGAACCCCGGCGACCACGTCCTCGCCCTGAGCATTCGAAAGGAATTCACCGAAAAGTGTTGCATCTCCCGATGAGGGATTGCGCGTAAAAACGACCCCTGTCCCGCTACTGTCTCCCATATTGCCAAACAC
>JAJDBL010000146.1 GCA_029261375.1 Nitrospirales bacterium | reverse complement strand
TAGCCTACAGCTTTTTGCTCGCGCTGTGTGGAGGCGTATGGTGGCTGGAAGCGCTGGCTGTCGCCACGTTCCTGTTGCTATCGTTCCTCGGACTCAACGGACCAGTTTATCACTTCTTTTGGCGCACGCGCGGGTTCTTCTTTACGTTGCGTGTGATCCCATGGCATCTCTTTTACTATCTGTACAGTGGTGGTGCGTTTGTCCTCGGCATATTGCGTTACGCGCTCCACGAGCAGTGGCGGACACAATGATCCACAACATGAGTGATGCTCCAATCTTTATCGTGGGCTGTGGACGAAGCGGAACGAGCTTGTTGCGCGACCTCCTTCGATCTCACCCGCACATTACGTTCCCGGGCGAATCATATTTCATACCGCAGATCTACGCCGCCTACGGGAACCCTCGGACCGATCGCGAGGCGCGTACGTTAGCAGCCATTATTCTCAACCTCTTCTGGGTCACGTCGTGGAACATACAGCTCGAACCGTCCGCATTTTCCCACTGCCGCTCGTACCGGCACATCGTGTCGAAAATCTATGGAGAATACGCGAAACGAGAACACAAGACTCGATGGGGGGATAAGACGCCCTCGTACGTGTTGAGCATCCCAACCTTGGTCGAGATATTCCCGTCATGCCAGATTATCCATATTTATCGAGATGGGAGGGACGTGGCTCTGTCCTACGTGCCGTTCATCGATGGACCAAATAACATCTTTGCCGCTGCACATTACTGGAAAACGTGTGTAAGCGAAGGCCGCGAACAGGGAACGAGACTAGGATCCTCAACATACCTTGAAGTACGCTATGAAACCCTTATCACCGACCCACAGTCCACCATGACGCGCATCTGTACGTTTCTCGATGAACCATTCAGCGACGCTGTCTTGACCCTGAATTACCTGGAGAATCTCGTTGTCCCCCGAGTGTTTGGGAAACCAAAGCCGATACCGATTTCGACCACCACGATCGTGTCGACAAATCACGGCAAGTGGAAGAACCGGCTTTCTCCATCCGATCAAGTCACGTTCGAATCTGTTGCCGGGAATCAGCTACGCGCATTTGGGTACGAAGCGAACGGAATCACGCGTCACATTTCAGCGTTCGAGACGACGAGCTGGAGCATTCATCACTATGTCTTCCATATCGTCCAACGCCTCAACAGGGGGCAAAAAATGAGATGGGTCCCAAGCCATCTGTTTTTGCGATGGGCTTTCATTCGGTCTCTCGTCAGAATGTGTTGGGCAAAGCGACGACAATCCTGGTCATGACGGCCAATCATCCTCTGCAGACAGTCATACCGCTTGTCTCCGTCGTGGTGGATGGATATAACGAAGCACGTTTGCTCGGCACGGTGAACGACACCCTCGACGCTCTGCAACGGCAGGATTTTCCACTCGACCAGGTCGAAGTTGTGCTGGTTGGCACGGCGACTCAGGTGGCAGCATGGAGAACGCGCTTCAGCGCCACGATGCCCTTCGGTTCGGTTCAGATGGTTGAAGCGCCAGACCAGCCACACTATCTCGAACTGAAACACATCGGCGCTCAGTCCGCCTCTGGCAAAATTATTGCGTTGTCCGATGCTGATGTATACCCCAGACCAGCCTGGCTCTCTTCCATCGTACGGGGCATGAAAGACGGAAGCGATGTCGTTGTCGGCCTTAGCCTGTTCAAGAGTGAAAAGACCTGGCACTCTCACGCACCATCAAGACTTGCGGCTGCTTCAATTAGCTGGGGTTGGATCGTGGGAAAGCGACAGCCCGACGGGCACTATCCTGCAGTCGGGTTTATGCATCACAACGTCGCGTTCAGGACAGACGTCCTACGGTCACAGCCCTATCGAAATGACCTCGGGCGAGTCTGTGGCTCGCCTCTGGCATTCCGAGCACTGACACGCGAAGGCGCACGGATCACACTACAACCAGACCAACAGGTGGGACACTACTTCTCCTGGACATTCTGGCTCATCAACTTACATTTTCGATTTGGGCATGAGATCTACGTGCTCCGGCGTGAGGATACGAACTATCCGAACCGATGGATTGCGCACACTTGGATTTTCGAGCCGGTGTTGACCATGATCTGGCACATTCTGTTGGATATTCCGCGATGGTTCCGATTCACCGATCTGCTTGGCGTGAGTCAACCGCGACGCGTCCTATTCTTTCCAGTCGTGCTCCTCATGTCTGTTGCGGCCCACCTATCCGAGATGGCGGGAATGTACGCGACACTCCTCACGCCACACGCAATGAAGCGGTGGGCTGAGACAGCCTAAACGTCTCATGAATTTTCTAATGACAACAGGTGCGTCCGTCACATGTGATGTGATACGACCACGTGCATGTGACGTCACGTGCCGCGGGATGGACAATTCGTGATCGTACGATGATACGCACTCATCAGATTGCGACCGCCTGGGACGTTGCATCACAGTATCTTCCTTCATTATACGGTGGGTGGAAACATCGAGACCTCTTCACGCACGTCGAACGCTACTGCATGTTTCTCGGATATCCGCGGAGCGGGCATACCCTCATCGGAGCGCTCCTCGACGCCCATCCCAATGTCGTCATCGCCCACGAACTCGACACACTCAGGTATCTGTATGCTGGATACAGCAAATACCAACTGTACTATCTCTTGTTGGAGAAGGCGCGTCGATTCGCCGCTCGTGGCTGCAAGACAACGCGGTACACCTACAACGTTTCGCAACAATTCCAAGGAACCTCGGAGGCCATACGAGTCATCGGGGATAAGCATGGGGAAAGCACGACACTACGATTGCGGGCGTGTCCTTGGTTGTTTGAACATGTGAAGAACATCGTGGGGATACCCATCAAATACATTCACGTCATCAGGAATCCCTTTGACAACATCGGCTCCATGTGTCGCCGGGGAGATCTGCCACTTCACGATGGGATCGAGTACTATTTTTCGCTCTGTGAGACGGTCGACACCATACGGACACACATACATCCCGACGATCTATTCGAACTGAGACACGAATCATTTATCGATGCCCCAGGGTCCTCGTTGCAGCAGCTCTGTCAGTTCCTTGATATCGAGGTGTCAGATGCCTACGTGGCTGACTGCACCGCGATCGTGTACCCATCTCCAACCCCAAGCCGCACACATACGCAATGGACATCTGACGCCATCGCACAAGTACAAGAACGACTAGCGATGTTCTCTTTTCTAAGTGGTTACGCGTACGAACCTCACGGCTAGGCATCGTCACGTGAAGATCCTAATTCTCAACGATATAGCTGTTCCGTTCGGCGGCGCAGAACTGATGACGTTGACCCTTCGAGATGGCTTACGAAAGCGTGGGCACGATGCCCGCATCTTCGCGAGCTCTGCGCTGGATGGTCACGGAGAAAGTTTTGCAGATTACACCTGCTTCGGGACCGTCTCGAGTTTTCGGACGCTGAACCGTGTACTGAATGTTGGGGCTGCGTGGCGACTTCGGCAGGCGCTGCGTGAATTCCAACCTGACGTCGTTCATGTGCGGATGTTTCTCACACAACTCTCGCCAACGATCCTCCCACTCCTGCGGAATATTCCAAGCCTCTACCACGCCACGTGGTACGAATCCGTCTGCCCGACGGGCTTGAAACTCCTTCCCACCGGAACACCGTGTACAGAACACGCCGGATTAGCCTGCCATCGCCACCACTGCCTCTCCACACGAGCCTGGACGCCGCTGATGCTGCAACTCGGCCTCGTTCGAGCGTGGAAAGA
>JAJDBL010000145.1 GCA_029261375.1 Nitrospirales bacterium | reverse complement strand
GGGGTTGATAGCGCGTCGAATTCGTTGTTGGGTGAAGCCAGGCGATGACGTGACGCGAGGCGATCGATATGGCCTGATTCAGTTTGGATCCCGGGTTGATTTGTTTGTTCCTGTCGATGTGAAGCTTCGAGTCAATATTGGAGATCATGTGAAAGGCGGAAGCTCGATTATTGGGGTGTTCCCGTGAAGGCAAAGGATACGATTTTCATAGTCCCCAGTCTTTTGACGACGGGAAATTTGTTTGCGGGTCTCTACGCGATTATTGCCGTGATGAACGCCAACTATCTCTTTGCCGCTATCGCGCTCTTGATTGCGCTCGTCTTTGACATTCTTGACGGAAAGATCGCACGCTTGACCAATACGACAAGCAGATTCGGCATGGAATATGACTCACTCGTCGATCTTGTTTCCTTTGGCGTTGCTCCCGGAATACTGATCTATTCGTGGGCTTTGAGTGCGCGCGGCATGTTCGGTTCGGCCGTAGTCTTTGCGTTCGTAGCCTGCGCTGCGTTGCGGCTAGCGCGATTTAATGCACAAGCGGATACCGGTGATAAGCGGTTTTTCACTGGGCTGCCAGTTCCCGCAGCAGCAGGGGTCATCGCCACGTTGGTGATCTTTGATCATCATATTCTGCGGTTGGGGAGAGAAGTGAAGCCGTTGCTGATCTTAATTATCACGCTTGTTCTTGCATTTCTCATGGTGAGCGCAATTCGTTATCGGAGTTTTAAGGACTTCGACTTTAAAAACGGGCGCCAGTTCAACTATCTCGTCGCGTCAGTCTTGCTTCTGATGCTTATCGCGGCGGCTCCTCAACTCATGTTGTTTGTCTTGTTCGTTGCATATGCGGTCGCGGGTCCATTAGAACGGCCAGTGCGGACGCTGCTACGAAAACCGGTTGTCAAATCAGAAACACGTGAGGTCAGAGATCCAGAGAAGTAGAAGAACCGATGTGTGTTTTGCGGAGAGTGATAATTTATAGGTCGTATTGTACTCATCCTCGATACCTGACCCCCCGTTGAACCAAGGTCGCTGATGCCACGTCTGATTAAGATTTTCGATACCACGTTGAGAGACGGGGAGCAGTCTCCAGGCGCGAGCATGACCTCAGATCAAAAGCTCATGCTTGCACGCCAGTTAGCCCGGCTCAATGTCGATGTCATCGAAGCTGGATTCGCATTTAGTTCCCAGAGCGACTTTGAAGCGCTGCAACGAATTGCAGCTGAAGTCGAGGGGCCAACGATTTGTAGTTTGGCTCGCGCAAAGCCTGCTGACATTGATCGAGCGTGGGAGGCGATCAAACTCGCACCGAAGCGCAGGATTCATACATTCTTGTCAACGTCTGACATTCACCTCCAGCACCAGTTTCGGCTGACCAGAGATGAGGCGCTCAAACAGTCAGTAGAAATGGTTCAAAAAGCCAAAGGATATGTTGAGGATGTTGAGTTCTCTCCAATGGATGCCACTCGGTCTGACCCGACATACTTATATGAAGTCTTAACGGCTGTGATTGAAGCGGGTGCAACGACGTTGAATATTCCTGACACCGTAGGCTATACCCACCCGCATGAATTTGGAGCATTAATTCGTGGGATCCGCGAGAACGTGATTGGAATTCAGACGGTTGTCATCTCCGTACATTGTCATAACGATTTGGGTGTCGCAGTCGCAAACTCTTTGGCCGCGGTTGCCGAAGGGGCAGGTCAGGTGGAATGTACGATCAATGGGATTGGGGAACGAGCGGGAAATGCGTCGCTTGAGGAAGTGGTGATGGCGTTGCGCGTCCGAAGTCAGTTGTATGACGCGGACACCGGGATCGTGACGGAAGAAATTATGAAAACGAGTCGGCTTGCAAGCAAAACCACCGGGCTCATGGTTCAGCCCAATAAAGCGATTGTTGGGGCCAACGCGTTTGCGCACACGTCTGGGATTCATCAGGACGGGTTACTCAAGGATGGAACAACCTACGAAATCATGCGACCCCAATCTGTTGGGTTGGGCCAAAGCAAGATGGTGATGGGAAAGCTCTCTGGACGTCACGCGTTCCGTGCTCACCTCAAGGACATGGGCTACATGCTCTCTGATGACGAGTTGAACGCCGCGTTTGACCGGTTTAAACATCTTGCAGGTCAGAAGAAAGAAATTTTTGAGGAGGATATCGAAGCCATCGTTTCAGAAGAGGTTCAGAACCTTCCGGCCTCGTATGTTCTGAAGCATTTACGTGTCGAAAGCGGAACTGACTTGACTCCCAAAGCTACCATTGAGTTGGAGATTGATGGTACACCGGCAAAACACGAAGAGACCGGGGATGGTCCTGTTGATGCCGTGTTTCGAACGATTACAAAGATGGCCACGACCCCAAGTACGTTGATTTCCTACTCAGTGAAAGCCATCACTGGGGGTATGGATGCACAAGGCGAGGTGACGGTGAAGATAGAAGCTGATGGACGAACGGTGACGGGGAATGGGGCCTCCACTGACATTATCATTGCATCCGCGATGGCGTACCTCAATGCCTTGAATACGCTGACGTACTGGAAGAGCAAACAAACCCATGATGTCAGCACGACGGTGTAATGTGATGAGTACTTCTGTGAACGCGACGATTGCAACGCTGCCCGGGGACGGAGTTGGTCACGAGGTCCTGCCTGAAGCTATCAAGGTGCTCGACGCTATTGCCAAACGCTTTGGGCAGCAATTCGAATTTGTGCCCGCTATTGTCGGCGGGGCCGCCATCGATGCGACAGGGCAACCGCTACCTGATGCAACACTAGATATTGCAAAACGAAGTGATGCCGTTCTGCTTGGTGCCGTCGGAGGCCCAAAGTGGGAAGGGCTGGATTACAGTATTCGGCCAGAGCGGGCTCTGCTTGGGCTTCGAAAAGAATTGGGGATGTTTGCAAATCTTCGACCGGCCAAGTTGTTCCCAATGCTCGCGGACGCCTCGACGCTTAAACTCGAGGTGCTCGCGGGTTTAGATCTGTTGGTCGTACGCGAACTAACTGGCGGAATCTACTTTGGCGAGCCCCGCGGAGTTGAGGCGACACCGACAGGGAAAAAGGGATTTAACACCGAAGTCTATACCACAGAAGAGATAACGCGTATCGCTCGAGTCGCGTTTGAGGCCGCACAGCAGCGTGGGAAGCACGTAACATCAGTCGATAAAGCCAATGTGCTGGAGTCTTCAGAACTCTGGCGGCAGGTCGTCATCGAAGTGCATAAGGATTATCCTTCCGTTTGCCTTGATCATATCTACGTCGATAACTGTGCGATGCAGCTTATACGCGACCCTCGGCAGTTCGATGTGCTGGTGACGACCAATCTTTTTGGCGATATTCTCAGTGATGAAGCCGCGATGTTGACCGGATCTATCGGAATGCTGCCTTCGGCCAGTCTTGGAGATAAACACGCGATGTATGAACCCGTCCATGGGAGTGCGCCAGATATTGCCGGGAAGAATATCGCAAATCCTATCGCGATGATTGCATCAGCATCCATGATGTTGACGCATTCATTTCATCTCGTGGACGAAGCCAATGCAATTGAGAATGGCATCTTCTCCGCTCTTGACCAGGGGTATCGCACGCACGATACGCAGTCGCCAGGTTGTACCACAATAGGTACGAAGGAAATGGGCGATCGTATTGTGGAAGCGATTCTGAAATCCTGATGGGACAGGCGTTGGGGAAGAGCCAAGCGAGTACGCCTGGCATCAGAAAGAAGCCCTCATATCGTATAGCTGTGGTTGGTGCGACAGGAGCGGTAGGGAAGGAAATGGTGTCCATTCTTGAGGAGCGTGCATTTCCTATCGAGACACTCCAACTCTTTTCCTCTTCGAGGTCCGCGGGAACAGCAGTAAGTTTCAACAACCAGGATGTCACAGTGACGGAGCTGAATGAGACGTCTTTTTCCGATGTTGACATCGCCTTATTTTCTGCTGGAGCGAGCGTGAGCCGTGAGTATGCCCCGCACGCGGTGAAAGCCGGGGCCGTAGTGATCGACAATAGTTCAGCCTTTCGAATGGCTGCAGACGTGCCGCTTGTTGTGCCTGAGGTGAACCCCGAGGCGCTCGCATCCCATACCGGAATTATCGCCAACCCTAATTG
>JAJDBL010000144.1 GCA_029261375.1 Nitrospirales bacterium | reverse complement strand
GTAAACCCTTCCATCAATTGATTGTGCATGATTGGGGTGATTTGTATGACGGTCTTGGTGATGTGAGTGTCTTGGATTTTGGCAGCACGCTGGAGTCCATGGTCTTAAGTGCGGGGTTGATGATGCGTGATTTACGATGCGCGGAGGCAACGGCGGAAGAATGCGTGGAGATTATCGCGTCGTCGATCCGTGAGTTGGAACCGACCGAAGAGCAAATCGATCGTGGTATTCACGGCGGCCAGGAATTCCACGCATGTCCTGGATCTAGTGATAATTCACCGGCTGCGGAGCCGGACGATCCGGCGACATCGTTCTCCCTGCTCAGTTCATCTTTTACGGATGACGGGGCTATTCCGCCAATTCACGCATGTATGACGCGAGGAGGCACTGATGTGTCGCCGGCCTTGATGTGGAGTAACGCTCCAGACGATACGGCAGGGTTTGCGTTGGTCGTTGACGACGAGTTTGCACCGTGTGGAAGTGGGGACAACGCGTGCCGGCATTGGCAGGTCTATAACATTCCGCCTGATGTCTCTGTGTTTGAAGAAGGACAAACTGTCACGACCCTTCCAGGTGTTACGCAAGGGCGCAACTGGAATCAGACGAGCAACTATACCGGTCCCTGTCCTCCAAACGAACACGTCTACACCTTTACAATCTTTGCGCTCAGCGAGTCTTTTCCAGTTGTCGAGGAAGGCACAGCACTGACAAGAAGTCAGTTCCAAATGATGTTTCAGGAACATGTCATTGACTTCGCTAGCCTGCGTGGCCGCTTTGCTCCGTGACGCAGATGCCTTCCGCTGTCGTGTGGAATAATCATGCTTCCGCCACGCTCTCGTGTTTTTCGATACGCTTTTCCTCGTAGTAGGTGAGGGGAGAGCGTCTTCCTCTCTCCTCACGTTCTATTTCAGCTATTTTTTTGAGGAGAGGGGCATCGTGACATCTGTATGTCGTTTCTTTTCAATAGGTCTCTCTTAATGATCATCGTGGGTGAGATGATCCCCCCGCGTGGTTTTCATGTTGCGCATGGCAAGATTGCTTGCGTTGCCCTAACGATTCGAGTCGTGTCATCATGAAATAGTTGTTCCATCTTCCGCGATACATTTCATGACGCGATGCACTCGTGAGGTTTGATCCATGAAATTGCTGAAATTCCTCCTAATTATGCTGCTGTTGGGCCTGCCATTTGGAGTGGCATATATGGTCTACCAAGCGGTCGATGATCGTCCGCACATCGGAGAAACGCGTGACCTTAATGCCACTGATATCGAGCGGGCGAAGGATCTTGTCTCCATGCATGATCCACGAAAACTCAATGCTGGAGAAACGGCGACGCTGATCGTCACCCAAGACGATATTAACCTTGTGACAAACTATGTCCTGTCGCGTTTTGCGGGAGGCGCAAACACGCGCGTGGATCTTGAGTCAGAGTTTATTCGCATTCGCGCGACAGTTCTTCTTCCGCACAACCCAATTGGAAATTATCTCAATCTTGATATGGGTTTTTGGGATGATGATCCTCTCCCTCAGCTCTCGTATCTTCGTGTGGGGCGCGTAACCGTTCCACGATGGATCATGGTCCAAGCTCTACGCCAGGGGCCAGCACTGTTAAACATGGATGAGGCGCTGGCTCTCGCCATGGAGTCGTTACACCGTGTGGATGCTGATATGCAGACGCTGAGCGTCACGTATCTCTGGCGCCCCGATCTTAAGGACAAACTGCGTGCTGAGTTGGTTTCTC
Organism: Nitrospirales bacterium; assembly: GCA_029261375.1. Classification (GTDB taxonomy): domain Bacteria; phylum Nitrospirota; class Nitrospiria; order Nitrospirales; family UBA2166; genus UBA2166. The sequence goes on along the minus strand of JAJDBL010000144.1, from coordinate 1,162 downwards.
AGGATGATCAGGAACGGCTTCAGGCATATGCTCACTATCTCGCGGAAGTGACACAGATGTTTGGATCGGTCCAAAAAGTCTCTCTCTCGTCAGTTATTGGGCCAGTGTTTCAGCTTGCCAGCCAGCGATCTGAGGTCAACGATCCCATTGCTGAGAATCAAGCCGCAATTATCGCGCTAGCCTCTTATGTGACGGGAATTGGTACGGGCCAGCTCTCTGGTGGGGCGAAGGCTGCGGCTCCTAGAGCAAAGCGCGTTGCGCTGACGCTGCATGATCGTAATGACCTCCCTCAGCATTTTCTGGTTTCAGCGGCATTGGCATCTGGTGGTGGATCAGTGTTGTCCGATGCCGTTGGACTTTTCAAAGAGGTTGACGACTCGCGTGGCGGGACGGGGTTTAGTTTTGTTGACCTCGCTGCGGACCGTGCCGGAACTCGGTTTGGGGAGATGGCTGTCGCCTCAAGTGCTTCCGCAAAAACACTCCAGCAAATGATGGCAAACCGACTAGGTGAATCTGGGTTCATGCCGGCTATCGTCGGCCTTCCTGAGAATATGCAGGAATCGGAATTCCGTGCGAGATACGTGTCGACTGAGAGTGCACCATATCGTCGTTTGGCCGAGCTGATCGAACAGCGTGTCGACGGGTGCATGCTTTTCCAGCAGCGGTAATAATTTTGCTGATCTGACTGGGTATAGTCAGGATATCGTTTTTCCTACACTTCTTTTCTCCCCGCCCCCAAACAGACATGCCGGGTCGCATCGATTGGTGTGGACCTCTGCGCGTCGTGCCGAACATCAGTGGCGTTGCCGATCGGCGTATCAAAGGATACGCCCAAGGCGCAGATGCAGGAGAATCCTACGGCACATACTTTTTGGGCAAATGTGTTTTAGGAGTCAGGAGTATGAAACGGGGGTGCCTGGCTGGCGAGAGTTTCGACGACCGCGTGCAGTTGGTGTGGCGGCGTCACCTCGGATCCTTCGAACGACTGTGGAAATTGAAGTCCGTACCGATTTCCATTGCGTCGGCGAACAATGCTAAGCATATCAACGGTCTCTGATCCCATTTGAAGAGTTAAGAGCACTTCTGATTCTAGTTGTATGTTTGGGATGTTCGAGGGTGCTTCGATGAGGATTCCATACATGCTCATGTCGAGTGGCGTGAC
>JAJDBL010000143.1 GCA_029261375.1 Nitrospirales bacterium | reverse complement strand
TGCGATGGCGCTCAGCAAAGCCACCTTACGGAATATTAAGCAAAACCTCTTCTGGGCCTTTGCCTACAACGTGACGCTCATCCCAATTGCGGCAGGAATCCTCTACCCGATCTGGGGTATCCTGCTGAACCCAATCTTTGCCGCAGGAGCGATGGCGATGTCATCTGTCAGTGTTGTCAGCAATGCACTGCGTCTGAAGTGGTTTCGACCGCCAATGGTGTTGTGAGGAGTCAGTGCTTTTTTGACTCTCCTTTGATTACGTAAATTCTTCTCTTTCGCTTGGATAAATAAAATCGTTCGTAATTCCTCTCTCTTGCAAGTGCTGTTGTGCCTCAGCCTCGGTATCAGCTGGTAGTATTAGCTTTATTAGAATCGTTTCTTCAGTGCGTTGTTCTTCCTGTAACCTCCAAAAACGGCCTAAGTCATACCGGAGATCCATTTGGGCAAAGTACACTGCTTGTTGGTTCTTTGCCCGGGCGTAGCTGATCTGCTTCTGTGGAGAAAATAGAAATGGAAGGGTACGTTCATGTACGGGCTTCTCAGCCACAATCATTTTGTCCAGAATCTCTCTAACTGAAATACTTAGTAGAATATTACCGGCTGCAATCGTGTCACAAATAAAGATGGCACCCTCACCACTCCGTCCAAGATTAGCGAAATACAAAGCAATATCTGAGGATTTCGTCCAATCCATGAGATTCGTTCCTTTTAATAAGAATGGGCCATCAGTTTTTTCTGGATACTGCTGAATTCTCTTCATGTGTTCGAACCATTGATCAACGCCGTGGGCTTCTTCAGCATCCTGCAGTTCTTTTGACGGAGTTTGTAAGACACTAAATTTTAGACTAAACAAGTTCAGAAGAGCCGAGCGGAATTCAACTGACCCAAGGACTCTCTCAGAAAACCCCTCCGAAACCAACTCAAATAGTATGGCCTTGATGGACCGAACGAATGCGGAGTCCAGGAGCCACTCTCTATGACGATGTCCGCGGAAAAGCAGTAGATGTTTCTGCTGATCTATAGCTGTGATATTGGAAAGCTCCAATACAAAATTCTCCCATGAGCTTGGAATCCATTCTTTCGTCATTGGATGAATATATGTGTCGTTACATGAAGGCTTAATCCGCAAGCATTTCTCTCGCTGTCTTTGTCACCGCAGCTGTAATTTTCATCCCTCCAAGCATGCGGGAGATTTCCCCTACTCGTTCCTTCTTCCCTATCTGCGTAACCTGGGTTGTAGACCGTTTCTGCTGGACGACTTTTTCTACCGAGAAATGCGCGTCTCCAAGGGCCGCAATCTGAGGAAGGTGCGTAATACAGAAGACTTGGTGGTGCTTCCCTAGACCTTTAAGCTTCGTCCCTACCCGCTCTGCGACCGCGCCACCAATTCCGGCGTCGATTTCGTCGAAGACTAAGGTGGGGACCTGGTCCTCGCGCGCAAGAACGGTTTTGATGCACAAGGTTATGCGTGAGAGCTCGCCCCCAGAAATCGCGTCTTTTAGTGCACGCGGCGGCTCACCTGCTGCTCCAGAAAAAAGAAACTGGACACGATCCTGGCCATTTGGGTTGAGTGATTCCTTTCCCTCCTTCTCCACAGCCGCGTGGAAGATTGCGTATTTCATATGAAGATCAGTTAACTCCTTGTTCACTTGGCTATTTAGATCTGCCGCGACTTTTGTTCGCTTTTTGGATAGTTGTGCGGCTTGTTGGCTTTGTTTTGTTTGGAGGGTTTCAATGTTCTTTTCTAGTTCTTCTTTTTTATCCGCGCTGACCGTCAGTCCATCCAGTTCTTGGGTAATGTGGTCAAGGTGATTGAGGACGGTCGCGATGGATCCGCCATAGCGTTTTTTTATCCTGTTCAGGAGCTCGAGTCGCAACTCCAATTGTTCGAGACGGTCTGGATTCGCATCAAGCTGCTCTTGATAGTCACGAATACGGCCGGTGAGTTCCTTGAGTTGTGCGGTCGCCCCTACTACAAGCTCTGCCGCATCAGAAAGACGACCATCGACGACGAGGAGTCGTTCAAGTAGCCATTCGACATGCCCAATTCTCGAGAGAATTGAACGATCATCCTCGTACAGTGTGGAGTAGAGCTCATCGGACACTTCAGCAAGCATGTGAACTTGCGCGATGATTTGCCGTTCTTGTTCGAGAGCCATGTCTTCATCTAGCTGTATGGCTGCTGATTCGATCTCTTCTCGTTCATACTGAAGGCGGTCTGCCTGTTCTTTCAATGCCGCCGTTTGGGTTTCGAATACTGAAAGCTCCTGCTGCAGTTTCTTCGCAGCCTGATAGGTCTCACGAAATGCTGCACGGTCATCAAGAAGGCTCCCAAAGGAATCAAGCAAATCGAGCTGCGTGGTGGAGCGGAAAAGCGATTGCATGTCATGCTGACCGTGAATATCGACGAGCAATTCCCCAACCTCCTGAAGGGTTGCTAGTGGTACAGTATTCCCGTTGATCCGGACACGATGGCGACCAGTTGATGACAACACGCGTCGAATGATGAGTTCGTCCTGGTCATCGTGTTCACTCAGGAGATCTAAGTCTTTGAGACGCTTGATAAGGGCAGCATTACCCAGAATAGAGAATAGGCCTTCGATCGAGCCTTCGGTCGTGCCCGTTCGAATGTGTTCTGCCGATGCACGTTCCCCAATGAGCATCCCAACCGCATCGACAAGGATTGATTTGCCGGCTCCCGTTTCTCCCGTCAATACGATAAATCCGGCAGGGAAGGCCAGATCTAGCTCGTCGACAATGGCGATGTTCTTTATCCGAAGCTCAAGGAGCACGGTTTAGATTGCCCTTCTATTTTTCGAACTGGGACTAGTACGAAAAATCCCGTATGGCATCGATGACCAGAACAGCTCTGGATCCTGGGTCAAGCCCGGAATGGCGATAGAATGCTTTGAAGCGGATACGAAAGCGCCCCTCTGGCCAACACGGCGACAGAGGGGCGAGAAATGCTCGATACGAAGATTCGCGTGTGGAGTGTGGTTAACGCGAATACCTCGTTAGCCTAACAGGCGGTCAATCGTTTCCTTAAATTTCTGTTTCGATTGTGCCCCGACGAGTTTGTCGATTTGTTCTCCATCCTTGAAGAAGATCAGGCTGGGAATACTCATCACTTGGTATTTCGTCGCAATTTCTGGGTTCTCGTCGGTGTTCAATTTCACCACTTTCAATCGCCCATCATACTCTGTGGCCAGTTCATCGACGATAGGAGCCACCATCTGGCAGGGGCCACACCACACGGCCCAGAAGTCCACCATGACCAACCCTTCGGCTTTTGCTACTTCGGTGTCCCAGGATGCTGTTTCGACTGCTGCAACGTTCCCCATACCCTCGTTACTCCTTCTGCAATGATCCTTCGTTAATGTTCCGGTGCATATATGCCGAAAAGATCGTATCGCAGGCTCTTTCAGACTGTCAACTTGATTATCGTCGCGCATGACACGAGGAATGAAGCTCGATTGACTTTGATGTAGTGGGTTGCGATTATCCCTGAAATTGCGCGAAAGGAATCGCTCATGGAATGGTGGACAGCAGTTCTTCTCGGGGTCATTGAGGGCCTCACTGAGTTTCTTCCGGTTTCCTCTACAGGCCATTTAATCGTCACGGGCCATCTCCTTGGTTTCACTGGGGAGCTGGCTGCAAGTTTTGACATTGCGATACAGCTCGGCGCGATTCTCGCCGTGATGGTCTACTACCGTGTGCGCCTTTGGACCGTGGTGATTGGATTTCCCAAGGAGGAAAGCAGTCGTGCGCTCGTCATCGCTCTCGCGTCCGCGTTCCTCCCTGCAGCGATTATCGGATTAGCCATACACGACTATATTACGGAATACCTCTTTAGCCCTCTCACCGTTGGGGCCGCGTTGATCGTTGGTGGGTTCGCGATCCTCATTATCGAACGCACCAGAACTGAATTTCGTATCCACGATATTGGTGAGTTAAAGGTTCGTGATGCGGTTCTCATTGGGTTTGCACAATGCCTCGCCCTTTTTCCGGGCATGTCTCGGTCTGGATCGACCATCATGGGCGGCTTGTTGATTGGGTTAGACCGAAAGACGGCAACTGAGTTTTCTTTTCTCCTCGCGTTGCCAACGATGCTAGCGGCGACGGGGTATCAGATGGTGAAAAGTCGAGAACTGTTGCTTGAAGAAAACCTCATGCACCTTGGGATTGGAATGACGGTCGCGTTTTTCACTGCGCTCGCGGTGATTGCTGCATTTCTCAAGTATGTGACCAGCAATACGTTTGCTCCCTTTGCGTACTACCGTATCGTGTTTGGATCCATTGTGCTGTACCTGTTTTGGTAGGCCTTACGATCCCGAGTTTCCCAAGATCGGCACCCACGTTTCTGCGCCATCCGTAGAACGAAAGAGTCCTCCTCGATTCATTCCCGCATAGAGTACAGATGGGTTATGCGGGCTCATGACCAGGGTCCTCACGTTGGCACTTGAGAGACCTGTATTCATCTGAGTCCACGTCTTGCCAGCGTC
>JAJDBL010000142.1 GCA_029261375.1 Nitrospirales bacterium | reverse complement strand
CTACTATTCGGTTCGCCGATATCATACTAACATCGATGTCCGGCTCGATACGTTGTCTGTCAAGTGTGGCGATCACCACGCCACATCGGGCGGGACTGTCGTACGAGTTCGGGAGTGTACTCCGAGTGTACAAATGCTTGTGTCCGCGACGGATGATCAAGCGCATCCTGTCACCGTACGCGTAATTCGGAAAGGACAGGTTGTTGCAACTGTGACGGATGACACGCCATTAGCCTACGAGTTTTCTGACGAGGGTGCTCCGGAAGGCCAATCCACGTATTACAGAATTGATGTTCGTGGAAGTGGAGAAATCTTGAGCAATCCTATTTTTCTTCGTTCCATCTCTAACGCGACGTAATGGGAATCAATGCGTGTCGCGATTCATCAACCGCAGTTTATGCCATGGCTTGGATATCTCGACAAGATCGATCGCGCTGACGTATTCGTCGTTCTTGACAGCGTGCAGTTTAAGAAGAATGAGTGGCAGAACCGAAATCGAATTCGCACCGCGACAGGATGGCAGTGGGTCACGGTTCCCGTACACCACAACTTCGGGCAGGCTATTCAGGATGTCAGAATTAATAACACCATGGATTGGCAGCGAGCGCACTTGAGGGCATTGGCGATGCATTATGGACGTGCACCGTACGTCACACAGTTTCTTCCTGAACTTACAACCATCTATAACACCTCCTGGGATTGTCTGTCTGATCTTGCGGTGGCGATGCTTCGTTGGCTGATGTCCGCATTTGGTATGACGACACCCATTGAATTTTCATCGAAAATGACCCTTCGCGATGAACGGACTGAACGGTTGATTGACATCTGCCACACGCTCGGAGCGACGACATATGTCGCTGGCGCGGGAGGCAAAGCGTACATGGACCTCGAGTCTTTTGACGCGGCCGGGGTGGTCGTTGAGTTCCAGGATTTTCAGCACCCGGTCTATCCACAGTGTTATGAGCCGTTTATTTCAGGTATGGGCGCCATTGATGTATTGATGATGTGTGGTGATGAGGCGGGACAGCGATTGCGTGAGGGGAGGAAGGTCTGATGGCAGAAGAAGAGTCTGGTGCCCTTCGCGTGCTGGCATTGGGTGCGCACCCCGACGATATTGAGGCGGGCTGTGGCGGAACCTTGATTAAGTATGCACGTGCGGGCCACAAGGTGTTTCTGATGGTTCTGACAGAAGGGGAGCAGGGAGCCCCTTCAGGAATTCGGCGCGGTGAGCAGGAGGAAGCGGGCACGCTCCTGTCTGCGGAAAAGATTTATTGGGGCCCGTATAGGGATACCGAAGTTCCATTAGGCCGGGAGCTTATTCACCAAATTGAACAGGTGTTGACGGACGTCAACCCACACGTCATTTTTGTGCATTATCATGACGATACGCACCAGGATCATCGGCATCTCTCGACAGCGACAGTCACGGCAAGTCGCTATACAAAAAATGTTCTGTTTTTCGAAGGGCCCACAACGCAGGCATTCTCTCCGACGGTATTCGTGGATATTGAATTGGTCATGGAAGAGAAGGTTGCAGCGCTGATGGCGCATGCCTCGCAAGTGAAGAAGACAAATATTGAGGATATGACCATTGTCGACATTACACGATCGACGGCCCACTTTCGCGGCATTCAGTGCCGTGTAAAGAATGCCGAAGGTTTCGTGCCGCTTCGACTTCTCATGGACACCGTCGGGTTACCCTGAGGTTCCGTTGAACGCAGAAAACTTTATTCCACATTCGCGTCCGTTTCTTGGAGATTCCGAGCAGGTCGCCCTCGCGGGAGTGATTGCATCTGGTCGATTGGCACAGGGGCCCCGTGTGGAACTCTTTGAACGATCGCTGGCCGCGTTTGTCGGAGTTGAGGGTGGGGTTGCCGTGGGATCTGGCACTGCGGCGTTGGAGGTGGCACTGTTGGCGTTGGGCGTAGAGTCTGGCGATGAAGTGATTATGCCGAGCTTTGTCTGTGCCGCTCCTTTGGTCGCCGCGCGTCGAATCGGAGCTGTGCCTCGAATCGTGGATATCGAGCCTGACACATACGCCATCGATCCGGTCGCCGCCAAGCAGGCCGTCTCTCCGCGTACCGGCGCCATTGTTGTGCCGCACCTCTTTGGATTACCTGCTGATATGTCTCGTCTGATCGAGATTGGTGTTCCGATTATTGAAGATTGTGCTCAGACCCTTGGGGCAGCTCAAGAGGGGCAAGCGGTTGGAACACGAGGCATTGCGACCATCTGTTCGTTTTATGCCACGAAGTTACTGTGTACGGGTGAGGGTGGCATGATCTTGTCCGATGATGAAGATCTGCTGAGTCGTGCTCGCTCGATGCGGGAATACGATGAACAGCCGTCCATTGATGCGGGGAGTTTCAATCACAAGATGACGGATCTTCAAGCTGTTCTTGGGTTGAGTCAAATGGAACGGCTTCCGTCGTTTCTCGAACGGCGAGGAGCGATTGCACGTCGGTATGCCGAGGCACTCGGAGCCCATCAGCCTCAGTCTCCGGTGATCCCTGACGACCGCACGCATGTATTTTACCGGTATGTGATCAGAGTGGATCGTCCTCTTGATGACCTAATCGAACGATTGGGGCAAGATGGTGTTGATTGCCGAAGGCCTATCTTTCGGCCGCTCCATCAGTATCTTCATCTTTCTGGGTTTCCGGAAACGGAGCGCGCATTTCAGACGGCGCTCTCAATTCCGATCTATCCCGCGCTCACACCCCAAGAAATTGAACATATCGTTAAGGTTCTAGAAGAGGAGTTTCGGTGAGTTCCGTTGGGAGGGATGTTGGATGGTCTGACCGGGTTGCCTGCGTTAGCGGGTGGATGTTGGCGTTATTGCTGGTATTGCCGTGGGTCCGCGAACGATTCATGGTAGAAGGCGAGCGGTGGCTTTATGTGTTGCTGTTCTCGTTTTCCGTTGTGTTGGCCCTGACTCCGGTCATGATCCGGCTTGGTCTTAGATTCAATCTCGTTGATCACCCGGATGCTCGCAAGCTCCATAAAAATCCCACGCCCTATACTGGCGGGATCGCCATCTATGCGGGGGTTGTGCTGGCCTTGCTCATCAATGGAATCATTCCTCAATGGATGGTGGCCATTGTGGTCGGTGGAACCTTCCTTCTTGTCGTCAGCGTCGTAGACGATGCACGTGGGCTCCCGTCGTGGGTTCGACTGATCGCGCAACTCCTCGCCACGGGACTTGTGATCTTGTCGGGGCAAACTCTGAATCTGTTTCCAGAAGGGCCAGTTGGGGATATCGGGGATATTGTGCTCACGATGGTGTGGATCATTGGGATCACGAATGCGTTTAATTTTTTTGACGGGATGGATGGGCTGGCGTCGGGGCTAGCGATCTTGATGGCATTCTTCATGGGTATTGTCGCGTTGGAGTCTCACCAGGCTGGCGTTGGCTGGCTCGCTGTAGCAGTGGTGGGCGCAGGACTAGGGTTTCTTCCCTATAATTTTCGAAAACACAGACGTGCCAGGATCTTTCTTGGCGATGGAGGCGCCATCTTTCTCGGTTTTACGCTTGCGTGTCTGGCAGTGACGGGAGATTGGGCTGAGAACGACCCTATCGTCGCGTTTTCAAATCCGATTCTTATCTTTTGGTTGTTGATCTACGACATGGTGCATGTGACGGTTGAGCGGGTGATCCTTGGAAAGGTCCAAACCTTCAGAGAGTGGCTTGATCACGTCGAACAAGATCACCTCCATCATCGCCTAGCGCGAGCTGTTGGAAATCAACGATCGAGTGTCCTCATTATTCACTCGCTTGCTGTCTGTCTTGGGCTCAGCGCGATGGTGTTGCGTAAAGTTGATACGGCTGAAGCCATCATGCTTCTTGTGCAAGCTGGATTGATCATGATTGTTATCACCATTCTTGAGCATCGTGGGCGCCCTCTCCCTCAACGACCAGACTCCGATTCACCTCATTGACAACGAGGACCGAAAAACGCGTCCTAAGAAGAGATCGTCGTCGATGCTTCACCGATACGAGATGGAAACGCAGATCTTGCAGGGTGTGTGGTTAGAGCGGTGAAGTCTCGGATGTCATCGATGAAGGTCTGTGCTTGCCAGCCCCTTGGATTCCGAGTCGTTTGAGACGACTGCGGAGTGTTGAGGGATTCATTCCTAAGAGGTGGGCTGCACCCTGCGGGCCATAAATGACGCCGCCAGTTTGTTCCACAGTTTTCTGAAGGTAACTTCGTTCGTGGGTTTCCCAATGCGTGGGGACGCCCCCGATGTATGCCACGGTCTGACTCGTGTGTGAGGGAGGCGTGTCGGCCAGCAAGACGGGGCCTTGTGAAAGGATCATCGCGCGTTCGATCACGTTTTCAAGCTCCCGAATATTTCCTGGCCAGGCGTACGTCATCCATCGTCCAAGGGTGTCCTGATCAATGGTCGAGATACGTTTTCCCATCGTGCGATTGAATCGTTGGACGAAGTGCATGGCAAGTTCCGAAAGGTCTTCTTGTCGATGCCTGAGTGGGGGGATCTCGATGGGAAAGACGTTGAGACGATAAAAGAGGTCCTTTCGAAACGTTCCCATTCCGATTGCTGCCTCTAGGGGTAAATTGCTGGCGGCAATAAAACGAGTCTCCAGCTTGACCGGCGTTGATTCTCCCACGCGTTCGAATTCTCGCTCCTGAAGCACGCGAAGCAGCTTGGCTTGTGTCTCAAGTGGTAATTCGCTCACCTCATCGAGGAAGATGGTGCCACCCTCTGCTAGCTCAAATCGACCGATGCGGTTTTCTGTTGCTCCCGTGAAGGACCCTCGCTTATGCCCAAACAGTTCAGACTCGATGAGATTGCTTGGAACGCTGGCACAGTTGATGGTAATGAGTGGGCGGTCTTTTCGATGGCTTTGTGCATGAATGGCACGCGCAAGTAGCTCTTTCCCCGTTCCGGTTTCCCCGTGGATGAGGACGGTGGAGTCTGTTGACGCCACGAGGGAGATTTGGCTGAGAATATGCTTAATGGTTGGGCTATGGCCAATGATATGGTCCGTCGTATAGACCGCGGAAAGTTCCTCTCGCAAATAGGTATTTTCTGCTTTGAGTTGGTCACGGAGGCGCACGATCTCTTGTTCGGATCGCGTGCGTTCGATCGCGATTCCGGCCAGATGTGCCGTGCTTTCGACAAGCTTGAACTCCTCAGGGGAGTAAGAACGCGGTTCGCGGTAATACTGGGCGCAGGTGCCAAGGACCATCCCACATGATGACGTGATTGGCACGGACCAACAGGCACGGAGCCCGTGACCCAATGCCAAGGAGCGAAAGTCCTCCCAGCGGGGGTCAGTGGCGATGTCTTCAACGATGACCGGTTTGTTGTGGTATGCGGCTGTGCCGCACGAACCAACATTTGGGCCAAGGACGAGACCGTCAATGGCCTTGGAGTATGCTTTGGGAAGGCTTGGTGCCGCCCCAAATTGAAGCATCGTTCCCTCGAGAATGAGGATTGAGCACAACATCTCCTGCGAGAGTTGTTCGACGGCAACACACAATTGATTGAGGATGTCGGGCAACGGAGCGCCTATCGCGATTGATTCCAGAACGGACTTCTGTCCTACAACCAATGCCTCGGCACGTTTCCTTGCGGTGATGTCCATGGCGTACACCTGGACTGTC
>JAJDBL010000141.1 GCA_029261375.1 Nitrospirales bacterium | reverse complement strand
GCTTTCCAGTGGAGTAGGATCTTCAAGAGTTTGTATCAGGGTCCCATCCAAGCCGGAATAGATGAATGCGCGTCCCTGGTTTCTCTCAGGGCCATCAGCAGCGGGCGCGCCAAGAAGAATGTCAGGGACACTATCGTCGTTGATATCCGCGATCACAGCGATCGCGGAGCCAAGACCTCCGCTCGACATGGACGCCTCGGGACCCATGGTGAATAGATGTGCCCCATCTTTTCCAGAAAACACATACGCACGCCCATTCTCCGTCTGTCCAACGACCGGAGATGGTGCTCCCACAACGAGATCAGAGAGGCTATCTCCGTTGAGATCAGGAACACGACGTAGGGAAGTCCCGAATGAAGCGCCGGATTGCGGATCGGGATCACTGAGCACAAAGATGACTTGACCTGTGCTCCCGGAAAATAGGTAGGCCTCACCAACATCCTCAATGACATCGATATCTTGTTTTGGCGCTCCAATCCAAATATCAGAAACTCCGTCGCCGTCTACATCTCCCGCACTTTCCAATGAGGCACCAAACCAGGCATCTTCCTGGGGATTTGGTGAATCAATCACCTGGATGAGTTCACCTGTTGAGGAAGAATACACAAACACCTCACCCTGCGTAGCGTTACCGGCAACATCCTGTAGTCGCGCGCCAACGATAATCTTACTCACCGCGTCTCCCTCGCGCTCAGCTGTAGACAGCACGGCATCGCCAAAGAACTCTCCGCCGTTGGCCCGAGGATTCGTCAAGGTAAGGAGAGGAAGCAGATCATCTCCTGACAATACAAACACAACTCCTTGACGCCCATCGCCATCCGGAGGAATAAGTTGCGGCGCACTAACGATGAAATCAGGAATTGAGTCCCCGTTGACATCGTCTGTGATTCCAGAAGATCTTCCGAACCACGAAAGCACCTGCGGCTGTGGATTGGGGACTGTCGTAATCTTGACCTCCGCGGCTAACGAAACATGCGAGGTAAGGAGTACAAGAACGAGCGCGATCATAACGGTGACAGAACATTTCCAGGCAGCTGACAGAGTGGGTCGCAAAGAGGAATACTGGTTCATGACATTGGGGGCTCCATAGGAATTGGTCTCGCTGTGATTTTACAGGGAGGAGGCTATGTGAAACGACTTCGTAATAATACCGCGATACGGTAGGAGGTTGTAAGGAAGAAAGTATAAGAAAAGAATAAGGAGCGAAAAAGAAAAAGGCCCCATTGCCGATCGGCAATGGGGCCTTCCTCCTAGTACGAACTACAAATTATAAGTTGTTGATGAGGATAACACCCTCAACGGTCGACACGTCTACACATGCCGCATTGGGGCTTACGCAGGTTGTCGTCGTTGCGGTTCCCGTATCAGCGACCTGCGGGGTTCCCTGGCCAACAGTCCCTGGCGCGAGCTTAAAGTTCGTGCCAATTGACATCGTGAACTTAAAAGCCTGCTGAACAGCTGGCGGCGTGACCAAGAGCAAGTCACTAAATGCTGTCCCGAGATCTGCCTGCGCAACAGAAATGGCAACCAGGAAGGCGTTGGGAGTAAACGTAACTGTCCCAAGTGCGCCGGTGGTGCTAAATCCAGCAGCAAGCGCGTTCAGTGGGGTAGCAAGTGCCAGCGCAGTGCCATTTTTCTGCGTTCCACTAAAGCTCACCGTCGCCGTACTCAGGTCAACGATGACCGAGTTGTTGATAGCGGTGTTGTTCACGGATGCCCCAGTGAGCGTCGCGGTAAATGCACGCTTGTCGGTAAGGCTACACCCTGGATTCGTGGTGCTTGTGTTGGTGGCATCATAAACACACAGCGAGAATGTTTCATTGAGCGTCAACAATCCCGATCCACTGAAACCGTTGTGAACGAGGGTCAGCTTGACGTCCTGAGAGGCATAGTTTGTCGCAGTCCGTCGTAATAATGCTTTCCCTTGAGCGATCGTATCAGGACTGAAGTTCGTGGTGGTGACAGTATCTCCAACCTTGATGCCATTCTCTGCCAAGGTGAGGATGTTGGTGGACCGAGCTGCAGCGGTGCTCACGGTGGAAACACAATCTGCGTCACAGGCATCAGCCAACGCGTTGTTTGGAAGAGCTCCGACCGCCGTACCGATGGCCGTCGTCGCTGCCGCTGACAACGTTGCGGTGGTTCCGGCTGCACCCGCAATAATGACCGCTGCTCCGCCAGTACCAAGACCATTAAAAATGCCGTCGGCGGCGAGATCGGCTGCAAGCGCGTTAATGTAGTTGACCGGATCAACGTCGGCTGCGGTGGTAAGTCCTGCTTGAGCAATTGCTTCGTTGACCACACTCAATTGCTGCTGTTCAGCGGTGACATCCGGTCCAGCTGCCTGCGTCACATCAACAGGAACGGCGTTGGGAACGACGCCAAATAAATCCTGAACTTTCGCAATCGCCCCGGCGATAACTGCCGCCGATGGCGTGTTACCCGCACCGCCTGCAACAGCAATGGCTCGCTGTGCGGCAATGGTACTAAGCGCACTCAAACCAACATTGGAAATATTCCCACTGGTTGGACCTGCAGCAACAATGGATGTCAATGTCCCAGTCAACGTTCTGGTCACACCAGCTGGATCAACATACGTACCACCAGTGACTGAAATAAGAAGTGGTCCGGTGTACCGAGAATCGGTCACGAGCGTGTACGCTCCCGTGACAGGATCCGTGGTGGCTGTGGTCAGAACACCAAGCGTACCAGCAACACCCGGTGATCCTGGGCAATTGTTTGCGGTCGCGGCAATGTAGCACGACGCGGTCACGGTTCCACCAAGAACTGGGCCTTTCACTGCGGCACCGGCAACCTGACCTGAACCTGCGCCAATTGGGCCTTGTGGCCCTGCTGGGCCGACTGCGCCGTCAGCACCTGCGGGGCCTGCTGGGCCTGCTGGGCCTGCTGCGCCTGCTGCACCCGCTGGGCCTGCTGCGCCATCGCTGCCATCGGCGCCGGCTGGGCCTGCTGCACCGCCTGCGCCCTGTGTGCCTGTGGCACCAGTTGCACCCGCTGGTCCTTGTGGGCCAGTGCTACCATCGCAACCCACCAGCACTAATCCAAGTGCTAATGCTGCGAGCACCAGGACAAAGCCTGATGATTTTCCGATTGATTTCTGTTGTCCCATTTGCACGATCCTCCTTGTTTGAGAAACTGACTCTCTAGTAATTGATATACTCAAATTAAATAGCCTCCTCTACATTACTCATTTATCTGCACCCATCAGTGCCTATCAAGACACATCAAGCTAAAGATCAGGCGCATTCTGTGATAGGTAATCGCTTAGTGTCAAGAAAAAACACCGGTATTGAACAAGGTTGACGAATAGCCCTGCCCTCATTGGCGTCGGCATTATGTATTCGGATATCTCGCATGTCAAGGAAAAATTTACATTTATCCTGTTTTACCGAAGCCATCCTGGTGGAACTCCAGCGCGTCTTGCTTCTCTCGGAATCACCATTGTGACCTCATTTTCCAGACGCTCAATCTCATGATCCAACTCTTTTATGTCTTGTTCAATGTTGGGCATTTCTTCTCGTTGTTCAAGATTACTCGCTCCAGGTCCGAATGTTAGCCACATTCCATACGTGGATTCATCGAGCTTCTGTTCAAGCGCAAGACGTTCGGCGCGCAGTTCTTCGACTTTTGCCTTGGCTACCTGTATACGCTCCCGCCAATAATCGCGGTTGCGACGCGGATCCACCTGGTCTTCACCGCTGAGAGCCTTCCCATCTTTCGACTCACTTGGAGCGGATTCCGAAAAAGTAGCATCCACGTCCTGAGAGACACCTGTGGTACGGTTTCTCGGCGGAACTGCAAATGATCGAGCCGACTCGCGTGACTGGCGCGGAACCACGTCTCCTCGCTCTTGTGGTGGAACCGCAAGCACATTATCGGTAAAGCCAACTGCACCATTTTCATCAGTCCACTGCAATGTTTCACTGTAGGCTACCGACGGTTCTCCGGCGATCTCCAGCAGCATGAAAGAACACAAGACAATTAGGGCGATCATCTTGAAACTAGCTCTCCATCGGTCGTTGGCTCAAGAAACTTTAGTCGGGATCCCACGAGTGAACCACAGGCACTCTACGTCATTAAAAGATGAACATGGCTGGGGGACAAGGATTCGAACCTTGATAGACAGAGTCAGAGTCTGCCGTCCTGCCATTAGACGATCCCCCACCAAGTACGCGTAAGGTCATAAAAAACAACGGAAAAACGAAAAAATGCTAGCACGCGACCTATAACAAATCAAGACATTCTATCGGTGACCATTAAGGTGGATTTTCAGATGAGTCGTCCTAACGGATGACAGACCGTCCCTACTATGCAAGAATTCAACAGTCAATATAGTGACGCTTAATATACGGATATATACTTGACGGAGGAAATTCTATGACGCAAGAATCGTTTACAGTTCAGAAGGTCAAGTGTGACGGTTGTGCAGACACGATACGGGAGGGACTGCTCAAACTTCCAGGGATAGAGAGCGTGGAAGTCGACGTTCCAACAGGAAGCGTTACGGTACATGGATCAGAATTGTCGCGTGAGAAACTTGCGGCAAAGCTGACGACGCTCGGCTATCCTCAGGCGTAGCACCTACTCACAGACACAGCGGGCCTCTCAAGGTACCGTGGGTAAATCGTCGACTAGAGAGAGAGAGATCTCTCCTCTACCGAAAGCGAGTTTCCTCCACCTCAAACAATCCGCTGTACCATTCAACAAGGCCGTTGCCCCAGAAAATGGAGAGCACGGCACCCAGGGCAAGAAATGGCCCGAATGGAATTGTCTCACTGCGCTTGATGAGCCTGGTTACTATTAACGTCAGTCCTACCACCGACCCAGATAGTGCTCCCAACAAGAGCGTCAGCAGTGTGGCTTTCCACCCTAGGAATGCGCCGAGCATTCCTAGAAGCTTTACGTCACCCATTCCCATCCCCTCGCGTCCAAAAATATAAGGACTGATCCATACGACAAAAAAGAGCAGCCCCCCGCCACACAATATGCCGATCACCGAGTCCATCCAGCTAATAGGAAGAACAGTTGCCGCAGCGAGTACGCCCAAAGGGATTCCCGGGAAGGTAATTTCATTAGGAATAATCTTGTGATCGAGATCGATAAAGGTGATGACAATGAGCGTCGAGATTAACAGCGCATATACGAGAGCCACGAGGGTCAGTCCAAAATTCAGCACCGTGGCAACGTATGCGAAACCATTCACAGCCTCAACGAGCGGATAACGTGAGGAGATCTTCACGTCGCAGTAGCGGCAGTGACCACGCAAAACGAGAAAACTGAGCAATGGAATGTTATCGAATACACGGAGTGGCGTCTGGCAAGCAGGGCAATGGGAAGAAGGCAATACGACAGACATCTCGTGCGGAAGTCGGTGAATACAGACGTTGAGAAAGCTACCGACGATTGCTCCAAACGCGAACGTCACGGCAAGGATTTCAAGAGGCAAGCGTACATCTCCGTCTTCGCCGATGATGCTGTCGACCACTCATACAGTCACACTCCGTTGACGAACCACTTCATAGAGCATTACCGCGGCAGCCACGGACACGTTCAAAGACGCGACGGATCCTAGCATCGGTATCGCCACTCGATCATCGCAATGCTTGAGCAGCCCAGGGCGAATTCCCTTCCCTTCACTCCCAACGACAATCGCAATCGGGCCGCGATAATCAAGTTCGTGGTAACTCTTCGATGCCTCCGGGTCAAGACCGTAAACCCAGACGCGACTTGATTTAAGCTGGTCTATGCATTGTGACAAATTAGGAACTCTGCTCACGGCAACGTGTTCGAGTGCCCCAGCAGATGCGCTAGCCACGACGCTGGTCATTCCGACCGCGCGTCTATCGGGTAGCACCACACCGTTCACGCCAGCGCCTTCAGCTGTCCGAATGATTGCCCCCATGTTCCTCGGATCTTGTACGCCGTCCACTACCAGAAAAAATGGAGCCGCACTCTTTTGTCCTGCCTCGTCCAGCAGAACATCAAGCGACACATACGCCTTCTTCGACACATAACCTAGTACACCTTGATGATTGAGCGAGTGACCCAAGCGATCTAACGCCTCACTTGGAACCAACTTCACGGGGATGCGTGCGCGTCGTGCGAGGCTAAAGATTTCTTCTTGCTGGCGATTCCGAAGACCAGCGCGAATGATTACCTGATCTAGTCGGACATTGGTACCTCGAAGCGCTTCTCTGAGTGGGTGAATCCCAGCGATCAGGTCATCAGCATTCGGTGCGTCAACGTCTCGTATCATCACTCACCTCCCGCAAAATGATAAAGATCACGGAGTGTCGGTTGGAACTGTAACGGCTAGGTTTGTCGGGATGTTCGTCAGGATACTCGATCGAATGCCGTAGACACCCGGCAGCGTCGATCCACGCGCATTTGCTGAGCCAGCTTGGCCACCATCTTCTGCGGAAAGAATTCCGCTCACCGCTACCGAACCCAACACAACGCTATCGGCGCCCAATAACTTCACCTCGAGTGCGGGCGTGTCAAGACCAAGGGCATGGAGATCAGCGGTTGCAACATCACCTTGAACCAATATCTCAGCTCGCAGCGTTAAGACTCGATTCATAAATTCGCGAACCGGATGTGGCCGAGGATGCTGCTCGGATTCGAGGGAGAGGGTGAGAGGTTGATCTTGGGTGGTGACTTCAAGTTCTGTCACGCGGGACTGATCAACGGCCACGAGACGCTTGTCACGAAGCATGAAGAGCGTAGAGGGAATCCGTTGGAGGGTGGCGCGAGGAACAAGAAAGACTGGTAAATCTGGCGTCGTGATTACATACGCCATTTCTGGATCATTTGCGTTTTCGAAAATTTGCACCGCATAGGGGATGCCATTAGCTTGAAGATGTACGACAAGCTCCGGCAGATGAAGACTTCCACGTATCATCTCTTTCTCGTCCAAGCCATCGATAAACTGCCCAGCCTTGAGATTCTCCAACTGAAAGAGAAGCGCCCCAACCACGGACTGATCCGCTTGAGACTCAACAGGTGCATCAAGAAACCAAACGCTCTCCGCCTTAAAAAGGGAAAAAGTACCCGTGGGATACTCAAGGGTCACACGTTCAACGTTTTCACGATCAGCGTCAACAAGTTCCTTCCATCGCAACACGTACGGAGTCTTCGAAAGAATGTCCCTGTCTGGGAGGTTGGTAAGATAGATTTGAGGCTCGGATCTTCGCTTAAAATAAAGCTGTGACGAGACCGGGCCTTTTTCTCCGATTAAGAACTCTTCGGACCGATCGGCCAAAGCAACAGAGAGTGTCAATTGAGGCGGCGCCATCCCATAGTCTCCGAGATTGCTATCGGGGTCATCGATGACACGTGTCACCTTGGCAAGAACGAGATCTCGAATGATGTCTTCGACTTCCGCTTGATCCGCACGATAGTGTAATGGCTCAACCAACAGCCATTCCCCATCAGGTCCTCTTCCGACTCTAATGCTCTCCTGGCCCCGATACTGAAGCGTCATACTTCGAACATCATCGCTCTGAAAATGTATCAACTGCCTGGCCATCCGCCCCGCCTCAGCTTTTCGTTCGGCGTCAGGAAATTCCACGGCATACAGATAGATCAGCCCAAGAAAGAGCAACCCAGCAAGAATGGCGGTCACAATGTAAGGTTTCATTGA
>JAJDBL010000140.1 GCA_029261375.1 Nitrospirales bacterium | reverse complement strand
GAGCAGAAAACAGGCAATGCCTACCGCGAGTCCGCCAACATTGATGAAGGCGAAGCCTTTGCGCTTGGCCAATGAACGGAGGGACGTACGGATGTAGGTATGGAACATGGAAGACCGAGAGAATGGGAGACGGTGGATTGCCCAATGAAACGGCTTCGCAACCTGATTGGTTACACATCGATAAACGCATCCTCACTCTCTTCTCGGCACCGCACCTGCGCTTCCGGTGGAGACTCGTACCGTAACCGGACGTATTGGAAGCGTCACGCTTTTAAGGGGATTGACGGTCGCCTCCGTCAAATTGCATCAATCGGATTACGTCTGCTATTCGATAACCCGATTCCGTGCGGGTATAAAGTCAGGATGAATACGCGGCGTTGTACATGACGAGTGAGCGCAGCGACGCTTTTCATGCCTTCAGACAGTGCACGGGAGATTTCCGGGCGGCGCGGAGTGTGTGAAAAGAGACCGTCAGTCCGGCGACCAACAGTGCCAGCAGGCTCGGAACGACGAATGTCAAAAGGGACGTCGGCGCAGGATAGGCGAACGTGGTCTTCCATTCGCCTCCCACAACCCAGGCAACGGGTAGCGCAATGACGATGGCCACCAATACCAGCTTGATGAACGCACCCGTCAGCATCACCACCAATTGCCCGTTTGAGGCACCGTGGACCTTTCGGATTCCGAGTTCGCAAAGACACGTACTACGGCAACATGGGCGACAATACGCTGCCAGATCAGATCACCGGTATTGAACAGCTCGCCGAGCGGCATCCGTACATGGACGTGGAGCGCGTCGGCATATGGGGACACTCAGGCGGCGGATTTGCGACGGCCGCCGCGCTTTTCCGGCACCCGGACTTCTACAAGGTGGGTGTAAGCGGCGCCGGCAATCACGACAACCGCGTGTACGAGGATGACTGGGGCGAAAAGTGGCCTTTTGACGGTCAACGAGGACGGTACCACGAATTACGACAACCAGGACAACCAGCTCGTTGCGCACCAGCTTGAGGGCAAGCTCCTCATTGCCCATGGTATGATGGATTCAAACGTCCCGCCGTACAACACGCTCCTCGTCGTCGAAGCGCTCATGGATGCCAACAAGGACTTCGACCTTCAGGTTTTCCCAAGCTCACGCCACGGCTTCCGCCAGGGCGACTACTGGATGCGCCGCCGCTGGGACTACTTCGTCCGCCACCTCCTCGGCGCCGAACCCCCGCACGAGTATCAGATTGGGGGGGATTAAGTTGTAATCCGTACTTCTTGGCAGCACGGATTCGATGATCAGTTTGGTTCTTCAAAAACGAACCAAGCCATATGGACAGCATCACTACCTATGTCTTGATTGTCCAACTCAAGCAGAAGGCCTCTCTTCTCGTCCCATGCCCGAACTACTCCGGGTGAATGGATTCCGTGATAAAACATCTTTTTGCGGGTATCCAAAATATTCATTATTCTCTGTGGTCGGCTGTCCCGCTTTGGCCCTGCCCACCCCAGTTCGAGTAAAACGAAGTCGTCTCCCAACAAGGTAATAGCACGAGCGAAGGTTACTGTCTGGCGCGCAATTTCGCTAGCCCGTGCTTCGAAGTCAGTTGGCAATGCAGCCATATCCATTAGATCGGTATCTGGAGATGTACTCAGATCGACTACATCCAAAAGAGAACCGCTCTCCGACATATTGACCAATCTACCTCCTCTGCGATGCATGATCCACAATGTACCATGATCATAATCATAATCCGCGATGAACGGTAATCCTTGATATCCTGGCTCAATCGCAGATTCTTCCCCATAAATCCGACCCACCTCACCAGTATTAAAATCATGTTCAATGATAGTACAGGGTTGAGATTGGGAGAAAAAACCATTTTTGGGACATATAGCACGAGATATAGATATTATTTTCCCTTTATCTTCATTTACAAATGTATTTGTAAATGGACCTGTACTACCGGCATAAAATGAACGAATGTGTTCACCTTGTACTGTCAACTGTTGGTATCTAAAATTGAAAGACTCGTCGCGCACCAACAGAGTTCCATCAGAAAGAACACCAATCCACTCCGGAGTAGCAAATTCCCCAGGCCCTTCTCCTTGTCGGCCCCAGTAATCAATTTCCGATCCATCCAGTTGGAATATCCTTACTGCCTTATTAGGGGAATCAGTAACAACATATATTGAATCAGAGTAGACGATACTCGATACAGTCAGGGGTGCATAATCGCTGATTAAACCGGGTTTTAATTCGACCGTTTCCTTGTGTTTGAACACCTCATCAAAGGCTGCCAATTCAAGCGCGTAGTCATCATACGACTCCTGCGCCGTCGGAATTTCAGATTGCGCAGACCTGAAAGAACAAGCCGAGACAAGAAAAACACAGGTGACGAAATTAATAATCTTCATGTTATAGTTATATCGTAACACCGGGTGCAAGTTCAAGTTACTTGCACCCGGTGTTATCGGACTTGTGATAAATTATTCGCTACTACTCAAAACAGAGCTTGCCTCCACACTGACAGTTTGCCCCGTCGCCAAGTACAACACAAACCCAGCATGTGTTTCCATTTTGATCTGTCACCTCCATAATTTTGCACTCAGGCGCTCTGGCATCTGCCGTGAGAGACAGAATGCCGATAAATGCAATTATAACAAGTGATGAGAATGACTTCACCATTGATTTCATATTGATCCTCCTGATTTGATTATAGATTATAGAGTGAAGTATATTCTGGCTATACTTCGCATACTTCGCCCCCACAGTCACAAGGCAGCCCTTTACCGCCGCTTGAGCATGTTATGCATTGGGTCCCATCGTCGTTATATAATATTTCCGTAGTACACCCAGGCGTTCTCGCATCAGCAGTGAAAGACAGAATGCCGATACCTGCTATGACAACAAGCGATGAGAATGACTTAACTATTGCTTTCATCATGATCCTTCGGTTTTGGTCATGTATTGGACTCTACTCTGGTGGCTCCTCCTGGCATATAGCGCCCCCACATGTGCAATCGCTCATTGAGCCGCCAATTACGCAAAGTAGACATTGATTTCCGTTCTTATCAAAAAATATTTCCGTTTTACACTCAGGTACGGTAGCTACGGCAAATGAAAGTGATACAACTGGAAAGGCAATTACTATGAAGGCAGCAATTGCTAATACCTTGATCTTGTTCATGAGAATCCCTCGGTGGTTAGTTTCAATGTCAGACTGCGGCGTCAATCTCGGCTCAATGTCAAACGATGTCAATGGTCATTCTGACTAATTTCTCGATCTTTTTCCCGTCCTGTGTCCGTGTTTCGGTC
>JAJDBL010000139.1 GCA_029261375.1 Nitrospirales bacterium | reverse complement strand
ACGATCGCGACGGAGCATCTGGATCAGGGCTGGCAATACACGTTGTGTATTCCACGTCGCACCGTACGGCTTCGCTTAGCGTGCGTATGGCCGTTACTCTTCGCAGCCAAAACATTGCGACAGGTGAGGGCGGCTGTTGACGCCCCTCCCCAACACTCCACTGTCAAAATATCGAGAAAGGATGTGTACGCCACGATGCTTCTCTCTGGAATAGCCATCATGTCTAACACCCTACTGACCGCGTACTACGAACATGGATCAGACTGACAACAAGCGCATCCTCCGTGACGGTCAACGAATCCACGTCGTGGATCGGAAGGATCGACACTACGCCTTGACATTAAAAGCAGGGGACACGTTTCAGCATAGCGGTGAAACGGTTCTTCATGACGCGTTGATCGGCCAGCCTGATGGTTCGCGGATCACGTTATCGCGAGGCACACCCATGCTTGCGATCATCCCAACCTTTGCCGATTACGTCATGAAAATGCCCCGCGGCGCCCAGATCTTGTACCCCAAAGATCTTGCAACAATTGCCATGTGGGCGGATATCTATCCTGGCGCGGTGGTATTTGAATCCGGATGCGGCTCCGGCGCGCTGACGATGACCCTCCTTCGCGCCGTCGGCGACCAAGGGCGCGTCATCTCACATGAAATTAGGGAAGACTTCCTGAAAACCGCACGACGAAACATTGAGCGCTATCTCGGCGACGTCCCCAACCTATCGCTCATCCACAATGACGCCTACGCAGGCATCGACGAACCGCCGGTGGATCGGGTCGTGCTGGATCTTCCCGAACCGTGGAACGTCGTGCCCCATGCTGCAAAGATTCTACGCCCGGGAGGAGTGTTTCTCAGTTTTGTGCCGACCGTCCCCCAAATCGTAACGACAGTAGAAGCACTGGGGAGGGAAGGAATCATTACGATGGTGGAAACCATCGAAGTCCTCATCCGAACCTGGAATATCGAAGGAAGAAGTGTCAGACCCGATCACCGCATGGTCGCGCACACAGGATTTCTAACGATAGCGAGACGTGTAGCAGATCAAACGGCGTAGATTCGCCGGACGTTAGAAAATCACATCCAACGAGGCCGCAGCAAGCGATGAGGCAAATCGTACGACTGTACGTTGAGCCGAAGAGCGAAGCGAGAACGAAGCTGGCGTGGTTTTATAGCGTCCGGCTAGGAGAGGAGTTGTTTGAGCCACACCGCCACATGCTGTATCTCCGGCATGCATACACTGTGCTGCATGGGATACGCGTGCCATTCAATCGAATACCCCTTTGCTTCAAGCACGTCCTTTGACTGTTGAGCACGCGCCAACGGGACGATAGGATCTTGAGTCCCGTGTGCCATGAAAATCGGGATATCGGTGTTGGTCGGATGAGCCTCATCCGGTAAGGACTCGGCTAACGGCAGGTACGTCGACAAGGCGAGAATACCTCCAAGCCTCTCGGAATATCGAAGCCCCGCATGTAATGCGATGGCGCCACCTTGCGAGAAGCCAGCAAGGAAAATGCGACGCGCGTCTCGCCCCGCATCAATTTCACGTTCCACCAACGCGTGAACAGTCGCCGATGAATTCCGGACCCCCACAGCATCTTCGCGTTGGGCTAAGTCAGCGTCACGGATATCATACCATGCACGCATGACCATGCCACCATTGATCGTCACGGGCATATGCGGCGCATGCGGAAACACGAAGCGCACGCCATGCTGCTCGGCAACCCTAAGCTCAGGCACAATGGATACGAAGTCATTCCCATCGGCACCCAAACCGTGGAGCCAAATGACGCTGGCGGTCACGGAAACGGCAGGATCAAGTTCGACGCTTTCTGGCAGTTCAATGGACATAGCAAAATTACCGCGGCCATAGTATCGTGTGCGTTACAACGGGTCAAATTGAAATGGTAATCTACCACTGTCCAATAGATCGACTGAAACATCCACTTCCACGTACTTGCCGCGCGTGAAACAGTCAATACGACAATGGATACTGGCCGCGTCCAGCCTGATCCTGCTGAGCGGATCAATAGGCTATGCCGAAGAGGCCCCAACACCACAACCTCTGACATTGCCAACGACGACTGCGGAACTCCTGGAACTGTATCAGCGTGCGATCGACGCTGGGAAACAGGTGCAGATTCCAGATGAAGTGATTGAACGCGCAAGAGAGGAAATCAAGCGAATCGGAACCTGGGAGTATCGGGTGGCGTCCGTGCACGCACATCCTCATGACGCTCTTGAACAACACCTGAATGAACTTGGAAAGGAACGATGGGACTGTGCGGTCTTACCTCCTCAGAACGAGAAGGTTGCTCTCATCTGCAAACGCCCAGTGCGCCATTACCTGAAGAACATTGCGGTCACTGATCTCCTAAAACTCATCCCCTAACTCGAAAGGCATTGCCTTTTATGACTGTACAGATACACCCTCCCGAGAACGCATCCGAAGATGATTTCTTCCATCGCGTGCATCACCAACCCAAGAAACATCTGGATCAGTTGCTTGGTCTTCCCGCGCATATTCACCATGTGGCGCACCATATGGCGAACCCACCCATCGAGCGTCCACAGAGTCAGGATGAGTTTCGGTATGTGCTCCAGTGTCTCGATATTGCCGAGAGCGATTCGATGATCGATGAGAAGTTTGGATACGGATCGCGAACTGAGAGCAACGGAGACCGACTCGTCGTCGTATGGGAAGCACATACCGAGT
>JAJDBL010000138.1 GCA_029261375.1 Nitrospirales bacterium | reverse complement strand
GTGCCGCATAGCGTTGTGATCTTCTCATTTCTTGAAACAGGCGCTTCATAAAATACTGACGGGTGTAGAGTCCGGTCAGGCCGTCGGTCGTCGCTTGCCGCATGAGCACCACTTCGTGCTGTTGGCCTTTCTTCAGCTGTGCTTTGAGATCGCGTACTTCGGCGGTGAGGGTTCGGTGTGTCCGCACCCACCGTCCAGCAGCATGGAGACGTGCGCTTAGCTCTTCAATATTAATTGGTATCGATAGACACTCATCTGCGCCGGCTTCAAGTGCAGCCACGGTGTCACCTGGATTGCTTTTGTCTACGAGGAGGATGATGTAGGGTAGGGCGGAGTGTGGCTCTGCGCGGATCACGCGGCAAATCGTGAGTGAAGAGGCGATGTCGCGCGTCCCATCGAAGATGACGATTTCCGGGGCATCGTGGCGACGAAGGCTGTGGGGAAGGGTGGTTTGTTCGTCTGAAATTAAAAGATCGTAGCCGCCCGGCGTAAGTTCAGCTCGAATATCTTGGAGCGGCAGGTGCGGGCTGTGGGGGATTGAGATTCTCATGGCACATGTGACGTCCGGATGCTGCTGTCACGCCAAAGCCATGAAATGGTAGAAGTGATGGAAATGATTGTCAATCCTATGGCATGGCTCTCGTCGCGATACGAGCCTCAATGTGGGGCACAGGGCACCTTCCCTCCTCGAGGAGGGAGGTTAGGCTGGAGTTGGATCATTCATACCCCCTCCCTCTTTCCTCCCCCACAAGGGGGGAGGATGGGCGACCTGGATCGCACATTATCTTTCCGTTCTTAAACCCTATGTGGACTCTCCTGAAGCTTCTGGTTATTCGGGATCTAGCCCATCATCGCGTGAGAACTGTGCTTACAGTGATTGGTGTTGCGCTTGGCGTATCAATTTACGTTGCGATGCGGACCGCCAACCTTGAGATTATTCGATCGTTCGAAGCGTCAGCATCGTCGGTGACCGGGCATGCGACGTTTCAGATCGCCGGTGGAGAGCGTGGCTTTGACGAGACGTTGATCGCGAACGTGGCTCGTACGCTGGGCGTGATCGAAGCTACGCCAGTACTCGAAATCCCAGGCATGCTCCTTGGCGACGATGACCACGTGATCGAGTCGCTGCTTATCCTGGGTGTCGATGTGCTAGATCAGGCGCGTTTTTGGGGCTACACCGGTGATTGGGATTCCTCGGCGCTGGGAAACATTCTCGCGGTAGACGCGGTGACTGTTTCAGGAGAATTTGCGCGTCGC
Source organism: Nitrospirales bacterium (assembly GCA_029261375.1). GTDB lineage: Bacteria > Nitrospirota > Nitrospiria > Nitrospirales > UBA2166 > UBA2166. The sequence continues at coordinate 2,260 of JAJDBL010000138.1, read as the reverse complement.
AATGACTTAGAGATCGGGAGCCGACTGCGGTTGCTGGTTGATACCGAGGTCAAAACGGTGGTCATCCGTGGGTTTTTTGAGGATAAACCGGATCAGGTCTCTTCGGCTTCGGATACCGATGGACTTGCGGTAATGGATATTGCCTCTGCGCAATACACGTTCAATCGGCTCGGGCGTCTTGATCGTATCGGGGTCGTGATCGATCCTGACGCGCTGCTGCAGGACGTCCAGCAGCGACTTCAACGATTGGTGCCACCGGACGTGACCGTTCAAGCGACCAACGTGCGTGTCGCGCAGGTCGAGCGATTGACGCGCGCATTTCGGGTCAATTTGACGGTGTTGAGCAGCGTGGCACTGATGGTTGGATTGTTTCTCGTCTATAACACGGTGACCTTCTCGGTCATCCAACGCCGTCGCGACATCGGCATCCTTCGTTCGCTAGGTATGACGCGTCGCCGACTCATGGGCCTCTTTGTCACTGAATCGCTTTGCCTTGGCGTGTTGGGAGGGATTCTGGGGGTCGCACTTGGCCTGTTGATGGCGAAGAGTGTTCTGTACACCGTCTCGGCCACGGTGACCGCGTTGTATACCCCAGTTGATGTCTGGTCACTTCAGGTTCCCCCCGCAGTGATTCCGCAGGGGATCGGTGTAGCAATCCTCGTGGCCGTCTTGGCGACGATAGGTCCAGTCCGCGCGGCAGGGCAATTGAGTCCGGTCGATGCCCTGGCACCGCGCGCGGTTGATATCAATGCCGACCGTTCGCGCCGCTGGATTCCCGGCCTGGGAGGCCTTGTCTGCCTTGTGGGTGCCTGGGCCTTCACGCTTCCCGATGCTGTGGACAGCATTCCGTTGTTTGGGTATGGCGCGATGCTGCTCCTGTTGCTTGGCTGCGCCAGTTTTATGCCGGTAGCACTTTCTGCTATTTATTGGGTCGCCCGTGTGCTGGGACGACGGGGGAAGAATATCGTCTGGGGAATGATGGCGGCCGCCCGCCTTCACCACAATGCGGGTCGAAGCACCATCACGATGAGCGCATTGATGGTGGGGCTTGCCATCACGATTGGGGTTGGGGTGATGATCCACAGCTTTCGCTATACGGTCGAGCATTGGATCAATCAAACCATTGTGGCGGATCTGGTTGTCGCTCCCACGACATGGTTCTTGCATGGGAGCCAAGGTCTTGCCGGAACGTATGGGACCGCAGGTGATGCTGGTGGGCGCATGTCGGGTGACCTTGTCGATCAGGCGATGTTGATCGATGGTATTGATGCCGTGGACGGATATCGCGAAGTTGGTTCCACGTACGAAGGGTATCCGTTCGTCGTGGTTTCGCGTGATTTGGTCTTGCATGCAGCTCGGAGTCAGTATCTGATGTTGGATGACGATGGCCCGAACGCATTGCCCCGCGCCGCGACACGAGGCGAAGTCCTGATTTCAGAAGCATTTTGGAGGCGATTCAACATCGGATCTGGCGAGCATGTGACGTTGAAGACGCCTTCTGGCCCAGTTGAGTTCCGCGTTGCCGGTGTCTTCTACGATTATGCGACTGATGGGGGGAAGGTGGTCATGGATCACACCCTTTATGAGCGGTATTGGCAAGACTCAACGGTGAATGTTCTCGCAATCTATCTCACTCCGCATACCGATCCCGGCGACGTCCGGTCCAGTTTTATGGCGACACTTGGTCGGACGCATCATTTGACCGTTCTCGACAATCAGGGTCTGAAACAACGGATTCTTGATATCTTCGATCGAACATTTGCGGTGACATATGCGTTGGAACTCATTGCTGTTCTGGTGGCGTTATTAGGGATTACGAACGCGCTACTTGCCTCGATTCTAGAACGACGAAGAGAGTTGGCAATTCTCCGATCAATTGGCGGAAACTCATCACACGTTCGACGGATTTTTCTCTGGGAGTCTGCCTATCTGGGGATCATTGGGACGGTGTTTGGAACCCTTGCGGGATTATCTCTGGCTGCTGTGCTTACTCAGGTCGTCAATATGCAATCGTTTGGATGGAGTATCCAACTTCAGTTTCCTCCGTTGTTCATTGGGGGGGCGATGATTCTCACCTGTGCCGTCTCCTTGGCTGCCGGCTACGTGCCTGCGCGTGTGGCGTCGCGGTTACCGCTTACGCGTGAACTTCAATACGAGTAGGATGCTGCAAACATCCGCCAGCGGCGTTCTCGTTTCGCGCCTTAGCTCAACGTACAGGAGTACGTTTCTCCTCGACTCAGCACGTCTAACATACATTTCG
>JAJDBL010000137.1 GCA_029261375.1 Nitrospirales bacterium | reverse complement strand
GATCTCCGATCTTCAGCTCGAATGATCAATCACGAATTTGAGTGGATATGAGGCTCAGAATTCAGCCATCTCATGTCACCGACGCTCACGATTGTCGGTGGACGTCTTCTCCTCCATATTCAGAGGTCCTCATGCCCCATTGTTACGAAGAGGGATGAATAATGTGAGGAAAGTGCACGAGCGGAAATAGTGCAGGGAGATTGTCCGTGTTATCCACGATCCAATGAGCGCGTGAGTTGTATTTTAGACAGAATGCAAACCATGCATCGTATCGTTCGAGAAGCTTTTGCTTGTTTCCATATAGTCGGTAGAGAAACGTGCGATATCGAAAGCCCTGCTGTCTTAGCTCATGGTAGGTTCTTCGCAACGTTCGGAAGTCACGGAATGTATGAGTGCCAATTTCAAATCGCGATTTCACCCGCAGGGCAAGGACGTCTGGTGATGACCAGAGGGTGACAAAGGTGATGTCTCGCGATGTAGTGAGAATGTGAAGTGCGGGATCTTCTTCGTGGGTTCGTCGACGTGCGTCTCGTCGCAGCACCCGTAGAAAGTTATAGTGAAGAACAAGCTGACTAATTTCTAAGGTTGGTGTGTGGGCAGTGCCATGTGTTTCAGCGAAGTCCCACTCAGCGAACGTCCACAAGGATGGATCTCCGATTTTGAGTTGGCGAGATATAGTCGGAAGCTTCCCTTCTTGAAGTCTTTCGATAAGTGTTGATTTTCCTACACAGGAGGGTCCCGCAATGACGAGGAGCTTGTTTACCTGAATCATGATAGGACGTTCATCCTAGGCAGCAATGGTTCATTCGCGTTATACGATGGAAACCGTCGTGCGTAGGTATCGCGCGGGCACATGTCGATACATCTACAAACTAATCATACCACGCACAACCGTCTTGTGAGCGTGTGAGTGTGTCGACGTTCGCGTACCTTGTGACTCAACATCGGCTTGAACAAGGGGTTGGAGTTACGGTACAACTTGGCGCGATTCTCGTGAACCTCTCCCGCGCGAGGCATTCTTGTATTGCAGGACCAACGACGTATCAGCAAGGCGCGCGTTCGAGTGATCTCAAAACCATCGTCAGTGGCTGAGCATTCCATGGGAAACACACAACCAATTTTTATTCTTGGCGTGATGCCGCGTAGTGGAACGAACTTCTTATCGGACCTGCTATGCCATCACCCCGATTGCGCAGCGCCAACCCCAATTGCGGAGGATAACTTACTTTACTATTCGGATGCTCTGTTCGAGTACGTTGATTTGGTGGGTCGTTCGTGGAGACGCGAATGGCAGGTTGGGGATAAGAAAAGGGAGTTGCTTGCACACAGTATTGGCTCTGGACTGATTGAGTTTTTGTGCGAGGATGTCGGTGAAGAGCGATTGGTCACAAAATCCACGACGGTACACAATCTCCCGAATTTTGTTTTACTGTTCCCGGACGCCCACTTGCTCATTCTCATCCGTGATGGCCGAGATACGGTGGAATCCCTTGGAAAGAGTTGGAATGTGCCACAGGAATGGGCAATGCGGAGATGGGCTGACGGAGCGAGGTTGATCCTAGAGTTCCTGAAGGAGAATCACGGCTCTCATCACAAATACCTGGTCATTCGGTACGAGAATCTCGTGTGCAATTTTCGTGACGAGGTTCAACGTATCCTCACGTTTTTAGATCTTGATGTCAGCCGCTATGATCCCGATGCGGCTGAACAGTTGCCGGTACGAGGGTCATCGACTTCGCGCGGCCGGTCAGGAGTAGGAGTCGACTGGATGCCGCGGGAGAAAACAGCCGACTTTAAGCCGATTGGTCGGTGGCATCGATGGAGCCGGCAGAAGCAAGAGCGATTTCGATGGATTGCTGGGACTTATCTTGCGTCGTTTGGTTACGAGCCCGCAATGCCACTGACATCTCCAGCACTATATGCTATTCGCAATACGATATTGGATATGTGGTGGCTCATCGGTGGAATAGGTCGTGCGATAGCGGGAAAAGCTAAACGCACCATGAGAACATATCGTGACGCTTCATCGTGAGTGTGACGTGACGAATTCAAACGTTATCTTCACTGGAACGTTTTGCGCGTTGAATAAGGGGGATGCTGCGATGCAACTGAGTGCACATCAGGCATTGCGTGCAGCGATTCCTGGGGTCGATATTACCATCCACACACCGTTCCCTGATATCGACCGGCCGACCTATCGCGAATGGACATTGTTTGAAACGTGTCGACGCCGAGCCTTGAGTGCCAGCGTCCTCCTATTGCGAGCGGGATTGTGGGGTGTCTTGAAGCGGTATAGCGCTATCAGGCTCCATGCGCTCATCGCACATCCTGAACTTCAGCAATACCAGCAAGCCGATGCCATCATTGATCTAAGTGGGGACACCATTACAGATGACTATGGACTTCGGTGCCTCATTTCACACCTGATACCGGTCATCATCGCGATCTGTCTTCAACGACCAATCATGTTGTGTGCGCAGACCCTCGGTCCATTTGGGATGACTTCACCTCTTGCACGATGGGTTCTGAAGCGCGTCACGTTGATTTCTGTGCGTGAAGATCTCAGTTATCAGGACGTAAAACTTATGGGCGTCGATGATGCGATGCTGCATCGCACCGCTGACATCGCATTTCTGCTTCAACCAGTAGATGGAGGACGGGTGGATGAGATTTTTGAGATGGAGGGTCTTTCGGCGGATCAACCGCTCGTTGGGGTGACGACGAGTCGGTTGCTTGGCCATCGTTTCGATCCTCGCAATCCACAACGATTTGAAACCCTTATGGCCGAGGTCGTTCGCCATCTGCTTCGGCGGTACGGTGTGCACGTCGTCCTGCTTTCGCATGTTTCAGGGCCTGGGCCGGAGCGAGATGACCGCGTCATTGCGAAACGCGTGGCGTCGTTAGTCTCGGGGCGCGATACGGCACGGCTGCACGTCCTGACGGGGGATTATCGTCCTGACGAACTCAAGGGTGTCATCGGACGGTGTGAACTGTTCCTCAGTCTCCGGATGCACGCGAATATTGCGTCACTCTCGATGGAGGTTCCCACGTTCGCAGTGGCATATAGTCGAAAAACATAAGGTATCATGGAAATGTGTGGCCAAGGGGAGCATGTCTGTGATGTCACGACGCTAACGGCTGCAGAGGTGAACACGCGTGTTGACGCGCTATGGAATCGACGCGCAGAGGTACGCGAACAGCTACGAGTGCGAATGAAATCGATAAGACAGCAGGCGCAACACAATGTCGAATTAATCAAGCAGCTGCTGATGATGTACCGGGACCGATGACGGGCCGTTGAGCGGGTGAGGTCGTTGTGAATGCGTTTCGCCACATTTCGCTTCTCCGCGGCCTTCGCAAATCTCAATGGTCTGCACGCCCGGAGCTTGAACAAATACAATGGAGGAGGTTTCAGCGCGTGATTCGTCACGCATATGCAACCGTTCCATACTACACACGTCTGTTCGATGACGTGGGGATTACTCCAGATGATATTCACACGCGTGAGGATGTCTCCCTCATCCCAATCACGACCAAGGAGGCTCTTCAAGCGCTCCCCCTGGAAGAGCGACTTATGCGTGGAGTAGATCGCGCGCAGTGTATCGAACGACGAACGAGCGGAAGTACCGGGCGACCCTTCACTATTATTCTGTCGCGTGATGAAAAGGAAGGGCAGGACATTGTCCAGGCGAGGGCGATGCTGGAAAACGGCATGCGCCTGACCGACCGACGTGTGGTCTTCGTCGCACCGTGGCAAATACCGAAGCGACGATATTGGTTTCAACAGTTCGGCGTCTGGCGGAAGACCTATCTTTCAGTCTTTGATGATATTCGGGACCAATTTTCAGCCATTGAGCGCGCGAACCCACATTGTTTTTCTGGGACACCGGCTGTGCTGCGACTTCTCGCGTACGAACAACGGGAGAGGAAGAGTCCTCATGTGGCCCCACGAACACTGTTTAGCGCAGCCGACTTACTGGATCAATCAACGCGGCAACTACTGACATCGGTATTTGACGTCGAAGTGATTGATTTGTACGGCTCCTTGGAGTTTGGATATATCGCATGGGAGTGTGAGCGACACGCGGGGTACCACATCAATGTGGAGCAGATCCTTCTCGAAGTTTGCGATGATGGCACGCCTGTCTCCGACGGGGAGATCGGTGACGCGATATGCACAAGCTTGCATTCGTACACGATGCCCCTGATCCGGTATCGCCTTGGGGATCTCTGCGCCCTCGATAGTCGATCATGTCCCTGTGGGAGAACTCTTCCACTGATGAAGCTTATCGCGGGCCGAGCGAATGATGCTGTGACACTTCCAAATGGACGGATGCTAACGCCGCAAGCGCTAGCTGATAGCATGGTTGAATTTGGAGAGATAATCCAACAATTTCGAATCGTTCAGGAACGAACGAACTACATTCGTATTGAGCTGGTGAAGGGTCCCAGGTTCAATGACGAGACACTTGCAGCTATTCGAACAATGCTGCGCGGTCTGCTTGGTGATGATATTGAAGTTCAGACAGAACTCGTGGAATGTATCGATCCAGACCCTTCGGGAAAACAGAAGGCCATTGTCTCGCATGTCCACAGCAGTTGATTTACAGGCAGAGGAGGGGAAGGACCGAGTTACGCTGGTCGGGATTGCCTATCCTTTTCGCGGAGTCATTGCACACTATACGACGAGGCTCTTTCAGGCACTGGATCAAGGCCACCATCCGGTTGAGCTGATCGGTTTTACAAAACAGTATCCTTCTCTGCTTTTTCCTGGGGCGACTCAACTTGACGAAAGCCAGCAT
>JAJDBL010000136.1 GCA_029261375.1 Nitrospirales bacterium | reverse complement strand
TGCTGAATCGTGCCTTTCTTCGGCGCGATGAACAGCGCGCGGAATTTCAGATCCCCCTTCACTTCCCGCTTGCGTGTGGTGGTGACGACGTATTCCGTAATCTCGAACGGGCCTTCTTGCACGATTCGGAATCCAGGGCTGAGGCCAAGATTAAATTCAGCCGTTCCAGCGGGCACCGTTTCGTCCTTGGAATTCTTGGTGTCTTTGGCAAATGTGGTTTGTGTTTGGCCAAACTGTTCTCCGCCTTGAAACACGTTGAATTGGAAGTTGTGGAAGGATTCTCCGTCCTTGTCCCAGGTGACTTTCAATTGGGCCGTGCGCGGGAGCACCTCGAATTTCTTGATGGACAAGTTCTGGTGCTGCTCGGTGGTACCGTCCTCATTCTTGACTTTGTAGAAGACGTGATAGTCGAGGAGATAGCTGTCCTTGTCGTCGGGGACGGTGGGAGCACGCACGTCATATTTTATGACGACGGGGGCGTCGGCAACGCTGCTATCCGACTCGGATGTAGCCTCCGAGATGGGCCCGGTTTTTTCAATCGCAGGGTCAAATGGCTCCCCGTCCTGGAAGAACTTGAAGGTAACTTCCTCGACGAACTCGGCGTCAGCCGAGGGAATCGGGGCTTTGGCTGTGAGTGACGCCCCTTCGTAAATCCTGATTGGACCGTCGTGTGTCGAGTCGTCTGCCATGGCGCTACGCTTGTGTTCTATCCCCAATCAACTCGATGACGCTATGGAGCGTCTATTCGAGGGAGGAGGAGTGTGGCCAGGTATCTTTATTTTTGGGTGAGTTACTGAATGCCACGTACGCGTGATACACGCCCAAAGCATCCAAGGTACCATTCGATGGCTAGCAGTACGCGAGGATAGCATAGACACTGTTACCCCTTCCACCGCATTTCCAGAGATCACCTAGCCACAACAACGGTTCATTGGATGCTGAAACGGGTGTGTCGGAATATCTTGAGAGTTGATGTAAATCTGTTAAGAAGGAAATAGAGGTCAAGCGTTTGATCTCTACTCGCGGGGGAATGAGGGTGGTTTATGATGTAATGTTTAGGTCCGATCGGGCATCTAGATCGGCTTGACTCAATCGCGTTGGCCATCCACATCCTCAGGGACACCGACGTAGGCCAGGTACCCAAGATGACTCTTGCCTATGAACAGTTGGCGTAGCTCAGAGCACGGAAGATTTTTCTTCAATCATAGGGGCATCGCTCGCTGTTTTGCCAGTAGGTAAGCGGGCTCGGCCGGCCTCCCAATCTCGCGGGATGCGAACAAAGGCAGTTGGCACCGGTCCTTCCATAACCTCCCCCGAAAAGGCGTAGATAAAATACGTTTGTGCAACCGCCGTCAGGTCCGTCATGTGGCAAAGGTCCAACGCAAAATAGCCTGTGACGATCGTGTCATCGTCAAGCGTCTTTGTTGGGCCGTAACTGGGAAGAGATAGGGGTAGTAGCTTCGGTGTGGCGTCGACTGAGCCCGTCAGTAGCAACGTGATCGGAACGACAGCGGTCATGGGATTGGCCCGTGCTGCTTCGTCTCCCCTCGGTGATGAAACGAGTTGATGTGGTCTCACAGGCAACCGATAGCTTCCCTGAAGGATACAGCTCGTGCTCTGGCTGATGGGGTTGACGCGCGTGACCTCCATCGCGATTCCCACGCCGTCCGGCAGCGTAGTTGATTCCGAAACCCGTTGGTAGCGGGGCATTGGCGTTCCCGGTTGGGGAAAGACCGTAGGGGAGGAATGTTCCTCCGATTGATATGTACGAAGGAAGTCGTCTACTGCAGGGTCTTGATAGCCAGACGATTCAACCAGTTTCATCCGGCATTGGTTCGATACCTGATCCAAGCAGATCAGTGTCACGATGTGATTCCCGCGTGTTGCGGGAATGTTCAGCCGTTGCGCCAGGTCTAGCGTGTCCCCTTCCGCAATCATGGCGCTTTGATCGTTAGAAAAACTGTCTCCTTCCCCGCCGGTAGGGCTCTCACCTCGTTTGTTGGATTGGCGGGGTGGATCAAACGCTAGCTTGGCTCGAAGTTGGGATGTGTTGAGTTCCATCGCGGCAATGATCGCTGATCCTCGAAAGTTGACTGGGTTGGTACTCAGCAGCTTGCGGACGCGTAGAAGGGCTACAGGGAAGCTATTGTGCATATTGAGTGCAACCAGGCTGGGGGTGCCGATGACAAAGCCCTCCTCTCCCTTCTGCATCAGCGAGCGTTGCACCGACTTTCTGGTTCGCCATGGGTCAGACCAATAGTCTTCATCGTTGAGTTGGAGTTTATCCTCGATCATAGCGACGGTTCCCATCAGTTAGATGACTGCATTGCGGCGCAACGCTCGATGATACCACACGCAGCGGCCTCCAATCATTGTGATCTGTCACCATAGACGGCTGTACTCAGGAGCGATCCGAGGTGGTAGCATCGTAGCCGAAGTGCAATTAGATGACAGGTGCAAGGAATCAATTTTTTTGGTTATTGCTGGTAGCTCCTGCTAAAATCGGTGTGAGTTAGCATCAATGCAAACGATGGCACTGTAAGTCGGTCAACGGTAGGCTAGGAGGAAGGGAAACAATATGCAAAGAGACTTCCATTTCGAGGCAACTTTCTACGCGGCTCGTCTTGCGGAATTTGACGAGGACGAGGCGTTGCAGATCGCATGGGCGGCTCAGTACATCGATGACGCGACGGACGTTGATACGAAGAAACTCGTATTGCCTGATGGCTCGAAATACAACTTCAAGAATATTCTGACCGCCAATACGATACCGTTTGGTTCTGGCACAACTCGGCGTGACGACAAGCATCGTCAGATCTGGGCGCTGTTCCATTTCCCCCCAGGTAATTATAGAGCCTATGGAACTGAGGCTCGAGAGGAAC
>JAJDBL010000135.1 GCA_029261375.1 Nitrospirales bacterium | reverse complement strand
AGATACACTCCGCTCTGATACCCAATGACGACGATGGCGTTCTATCGATATCACCAGGTAGCATGTTCATCATTCCCACAATCTCTTCCACGATAATTCCCATCTCGCTCCCCCCGGCCTGAACGACAATGATCCAGTTGTCGGTCGTCCATTCGCCCGCCTCAACAGCGGGCTGTTCACGAAGATCAACGATTGGAATCACCTGCTCGTGAATGTGTACTTCGCCTCGGACCTGTCCTGGACGCCACGAAATGGCCTTTACCTCCGTTAGATCAAGGATCCACTGTATATAGCGAAGATGTATGCCACATTTTTGTTCCGCTAGAATGAAGGTCAAGAATTGATGCTCCAGACTGAGCCGGTGGTCATGCGGTCCAATGCCGCTCGTATGCGTTTTAACCATCGTTCCCCCAGGGCGTTCTACTTCCTTACTATGTGTCGTGTTCAGCGTATCGGAAATGTTCCATGCATCGTCGGAGTTCGTCGCGGCTTCATCAGGGCATAAATGTGATTGTGCTGCTCAACATATGCTGCGATAGCCTGTATAATAAAAATCCCATTGCACGCATTGCTAGAAAAAACAAAAGGCGCAATCGGCAAGTCCCATTATTTAGAGACTTGCTGATTGCGCCTTCAGGTTGCAGACCGTGTATTCTGCACACAAGGGCGGTTCGAGCCCGCAGACCCGACACAGCTGCTTGTTCTTCTTCCAGCCCTGTCGGTCGCCTGACAGAATATCTTTAGGCGAGTGCCCCACTCGCGTTACTGATTTTTGTCACGCTATGCCACTAAGCATATTCTCCCTAGTGTCTTCAATCTAGACCTCTCGCTGTCCTTTAAGTACGTGCTCAACTTGGTGTCGCAGTTGAGCCAAACGTTTGGAGCGAAACGCCCTCTTGGTGCTCACTAACACAGCAACCGTCTCGTTCAACATCTCCTCGTAGGCCAATCGCCGCCTGCATTGGATCATTGAGCAGACATCCTTAGGGCCTTCCAGCATCGCGTTGATTCTCCGAAGTTTCATGTGCTGAGAACCGTCGCGGAAAATCAATACATTGCCGATGACATCTTGCTCGTGATCGCGTATTGCGGTGACATTCAATTCAATGGGACGCGTTATTCCGTCCTTATCACGGAGGATGATTCCGTGAAATGTCAGCCAGTTGGATGCGTCGTCCTCAGGCTTCAGAGAGGCAAGGCGTTCAAAAGATAACACGGTGATGTCAGGTCTGATCGTGAAGAAATCCTCCAATACTTTTCCCTTTACCTCATCCTGCGTCCACCCGGTGAGCGTTTCCGCGAGCGAATTGATTAAGACGATATGGCTATCCGCATCGATGACAATCAACGCATCAGACGATGCGTGGAACGCTCTGCACAGCCATTGCTTGCGATCCTTGATGGCTTGATCAGATTCATTTTTGCAGAGCGCAACTTCAATCGCGCACCGGACACTGTTGGCGGTGAACGGCTTGGTCAGGAAGCCAAAGGGTTGGGTTGGTCTTGGCCCGCTCTAGTGTTTCATTGTCGGCGTATGCTGTTAAATAGACTATTGGCGTCTCCTTCATACGTTGAATTGCATGAGCTGTTTGGACCCCATCCATCTTTCCGGCCAATCTTATATCCATCAACACCAGGTCAGGGTTCGTTATTGCTACACAACGGATAGCCTCTTCCCCAGTCGAGGCAATCCCTGTTACAACATACCCCAACCCTTGTAAGTCCGTGGCGAGGTCGTCGGCAACGATCAGCTCATCTTCCACGATCAGAATCTGTGAAGAACTCATGACACCTCCTTCAAGTGACATTCATACAATGTCGTCGGGTCGCAACTATTTCGCCTCCTATGTACCCCGCTCGAAACCACCACTTATCCTTCCTTCATCAATAAGAGGCTCGTTTAGGGATCTACGTCAGTGCGAACTCGAATCGTAAATGTCGTACCTGTGGATCGCTCGATTTCCATCGTTCCATTGAGCTGCTTCACGAGGAGACGCACCAACTTTAGCCCCAAGGAATTAGTGTTGTGAAGATCTAGGGTTGCCGGAAAGCCAATCCCATTATCACTCACGATCACCATCAGCCGGCCCGAAGAATCGGTACGGACATGTATACCTAGTGTGGGCTGATGCTCGGGCTTCAAAGCACGGAGGGCCGTTTCAGGAAATGCATGTCGCATAGCATTCGTAAGAAGCTCGTGAAGAATCAACCCACAGGGAATGGCGACTCCAATACTCAGCGACACTTCGTTCACGTCTATCGCCACATCAGGGTGCTCTCCGGGAGTGCCATGTGACTGGACGATGTGTCGGACGAGCTGCTTGATATAGGAAGCGAAGTCGAGACGCGTGAGGTCTGAGGATTGATACAATTGTTGATGAACGAGAGCCATCACGCCGATGCGATCTTTACTTTCGGAGAGGAGCTGCGAGACCGTAAGATCATCGGTCGACTTGGCCTGCAAGCTAAGCATACTGGAGATGAGCTGTAAGTTGTTTTTGACCCGATGATGCACCTCACTCAAGAGCACCTCTTTCTCCGTAAGTGCTAACCGAAGCCGCGCCTCAGTTGTTCTGCGTTCTCTGATATCCGTTTCCAAAAGCGCATTGGCTTCGGCAAGCTGAGTTGTTCGTTCCACAACCTTCGTCTCCAGCTCTCCATACGCGAGTTGCAATTGCTTCTCCGCTTGTTTGCGTCCAGTTTCTAACGCGATTTGCCGCTCATGCCTACGATAACTCTCATAGAGCACCGCCGCTGTATTCGTCATGAGCGTCATTTTATCCGCCTCGGTTGACGTGTATCCTTTAGATCGATTGGCCACACCAATTACTCCAACGATGGCATCACTCCAGCGAATTGGA
>JAJDBL010000134.1 GCA_029261375.1 Nitrospirales bacterium | reverse complement strand
CGTCGATGCGAACAGTTCACTAAGGAAATGGAAGAATGAAAAAGGGATCAATTCAGACCTCGGTGGGGATTATTGGCGGGAGCGGGCTCTATGAAATGGAAGGGCTGTCCGATGTGCGGGAATTCTTTCCTACGACGCCGTTCGGACGACCGTCTGGCCCCCTGATTTTGGGAAAGCTTGAAGGAACACAGGTCGCGTTTCTTGCTCGTCATGGGCAGGGGCATCGCATTGCACCCAGCGACATTAATTATCGAGCAAACATCTTCGCACTGAAGCAGCTAGGCGTTGAATGGATCCTCTCGGTGAGCGCGGTGGGAAGTATGAGAGAGGATGTCGCGCCTGGGCATGTGGTGGTCCCCGATCAGTTTTTTGATCACACGCGTCATCGCATCAGCACATTTTTTGGAGGTTCTGTCGCGCCAGGGGTTGTTGCGCATGCGGGTTTTGCCAATCCAGTATGTCCCAACCTGGCAGAGCTTCTTGTCTCGGCCTGTCAGCAGCAGGATTTGATTGTACACACTGGCGGAACATACCTCTGCATTGAGGGGCCACAATTTTCGTCAAAGGGTGAATCTCTGATTTTTCGTCGCTGGGGTGTTGATGTCATTGGGATGACGAACGTCACAGAGGCCAAGCTCGCACGTGAGGCGGAGATATGTTACTCGACGATCGCGATGGTCACTGACTATGATTGTTGGCATGAAACGCATGACTCGGTCACAGTCGAAGCCATTCTTGAGACATTGCATCGCAACGTTGAGTCTGCGAAACGAATTATCCGCTCGGCCGTAGCTTCGCTGCCTATTGAGCGCGGGTGCGTCTGCGAATCTGCATTGAAGATGGCGTTGGTCACTCCAGTTCACGCGATCCCGCTGGCGACGAGACGCCGCCTGACTCCGTTGTTGTCACGGTACCTTGCTCCAGAGACACCACTACGTCCGCGTCGTGTGAAGGGGGCAACGAAACGTCCCACGAGGCGATTAGCGCTCGTCCCGAAGACACCGGGGAGGAAATAAATGGGGGAATTGCTTGTCGTAGGATCCGTGGCGTTAGATTCAGTCAAGACGCCGTTTGGAGAAGTCGATGAAGTGGTCGGTGGCTCAGCAACATTTTTTTGTACTGCCGCGAGTTTCTTTACGGATGTCCAACTTGTTGCCGTGGTCGGCGAGGATTTTTCTTCAGACCATCTGGCAGTGCTCGCACGAGACCGAGTGGACTTGACCGGACTCGAACGAAAGCCGGGCCGAACCTTCCGATGGAAGGGGGAGTATTCGTATAAGCTCAACGAAGCGAAGACGCTGGATACACAGTTGAACGTCTTCGAGACGTTTCATCCTGTGATTCCAGAGTCATACCGCACCCCGTCGCAACTGTTTCTTGCAAATATCGATCCTGAGTTACAGATGTTGGTGCTGGAGCAGGTGCAGCGTCCGTCCGTCGTGGCGTTGGATACGATGAACTTTTGGATTGAAGGCAAGATTGCGGGGCTTCGACGGGTACTGAAGGAAGCAGACATCCTCATTATCAATGACGGCGAAGCGCAGGCGCTGGGTGACAATCGAAATCTCGTACAGGTCGCGCGTATCATTCAGAGTTGGGGACCGAAAACCCTCATCATCAAACGAGGCGAATACGGGGTGGTCATGTTTCATGGCGGTACGATGTTTGCACTGCCAGCCTTTCCGCTGGATCAATTGAAAGATCCAACGGGGGCGGGGGATGCATTTGCGGGAGGCTTCATGGGATTCCTTGCCTCTGCGCCAACCCCCGATGAGGCGTCGTTACGCCAAGCGGTGGTCTATGGATCCGTCATGGCATCGTTCGCGGTGCAGTCCTTTAGCACCGATCGTCTCGCAGCCGTGACGCAAGAGGAAATTGCACAACGATACGAGGCCTTTCGAGAGCTCACGACATTTTAGGGGTGATGATGCGACAGAATTCAATGGCTCCCTATCGGTATGGGAAACAACTAGTGATGCTGAGTGTCCTGTTCGCTCTGCTTGGCTGCGTGACAGATGCATCCATCAAGGCCAAAGGCGATGCGGATGGACACTATCAGCTTGGACGCGCATTTTTACCGGACAACCTTCAGAAAGCGATCGTGTCATTTGAGCGTGCCATCTCCCTTGATCCCAACCATCGTGACGCGCATCTCGAGCTGGGGATTATCTATGGTGAACGTGGTCGTCTGGATGCCGCGGAGGAGCGTTATAAGCAGGCGGTTCGTATTGATCCCGACTATTCCGAGGCACATAACAATCTTGGAACTGTCTATGCACGTCAAGCACGATGGGATGAAGCGATTGAAGAGTATCGTGCGGCGTTGGAGAATCCAATGTATGCATGGCCTGATACGGCACATTACAACCTTGCTCGAGCACTCAGCCAGGTTGGGAAACATGATGACGCGTTGATCGAATTACGTAATGCCTCTCTGGTTGTTCCTCTTGCCATGCCTGCCGTATTGATCCATCGGGAGTTCGGAAGGATTTACGAGAAAGTGGGAAATATCGAGCTTGCGCGCTCTGCATACGAGGAGGCGATCGAGGCCGATGAGCAAGGGACGTATCGGGAGCAGCTCAAGGCCTCCCTCAAGGACCTCGAGGCAAAGGCTCGTGAAATGCGCCGTCAAAAGCGCTGATACGTGATAGCCATATGC
>JAJDBL010000133.1 GCA_029261375.1 Nitrospirales bacterium | reverse complement strand
TACGTTCTGTACCTGTACTGGCTTTTCCCCCGGCTTGTTCTGCAATGTAGGCCATCGGGGCTGATTCGTAGAGGAGTCGAATTTTTCCTTCCGGTTTTTTTGTTTCGCCAGGATAGAGGTAAAGACCCCCGGTCAAAAGCGTCCTATGAAAATCTGGGACAAAGCCTCCCGCGTAGCGAGCAGTATATGGCCTTCCGTCTTCGGGAGCATCTTGCTTGAGATGGTCGATATATCGTTGGGTCGAGGTCGGCCATTTCTGATAGTTACCTTCATTCACGCTATAGGCTTTGCCACGAGTGGGAATCCTCATGTTCTCATGGGACAGGAGGAATTCCCCTATCCCGGGGTCAAGAGTAAATCCGTGGACGCCTTTTCCACAACTATAGACCAACATGGTGCTTGTCCCATACAGGATATACCCTGCGGCTGCTTGATCGCTTCCTTTTTTTAGAAGTTCTGTGCGAAGCAGTTCGGTGGTCTCTCCCGTCACGCGATCCACGATTTCGGTCATCGTGGTTGCTGTTCTATGAATGGAGAAAATGGATCCGACGGAGCCATTCACATCGATATTCGATGAGCCGTCCAGGGGATCCAGGTAAATGATGTATCGTCCGGTGGGTTGATTTTCGGGAAATGCAATGGGATCTTCGTCTTCTTCGGTAACCATCGCGACGACTTGTGCCCCATGTTGAAAGGCTTGCTTGAACGCATTGTTGGCGTAAATGTCCATCTTTTTCACGACTTCGCCTTGGACATTGACGTCACCGGTCACACCCAGCACGTTTGCAAGTCCTGCGCGGCTCAGTTCTCGAGAAATCATTTTCCCTGCGAGGCCAATTTGTGAAAGGAGTATTGTGAATTCTCCAGTGGCTTCGGGATGGTCTTGCTGTTCTTCTAAAAGAAAGCGAGTGAGTGGTGTGCCAATTGTGCTCATGGATTTATCCTCTATTTAGGCAAACTGGCTTGCGTGGTGCGCCGCTCCCAGCAATGCCGACTTGGGATTGAGAATGAGCTTGACCGGTATGTTCGCGAGAATGCTCTGATAGCGTCCTTTTGCGATAAACCTGTCCATGAATCCGCCTTCTTGAAGATAGGGGAGGACCTTCGGTCCAATACCCCCACCGATATAGACCCCGCCAGTTGCCATCACTTTCAGCGCGAGATTTCCCGCTTCTGCCCCATAGAGGCGGACGAAGAGTCGCATTGCTGCAACACATGGTTCAAAGGTATGTTCAAGCGCGCTTCTCGTGATCACGACTCCTGCATTTTCAGATTTGAATTGCTCTGTGATCCAGTCGGGCTCAGTGGCTTGCTGGTCCGCAACGACGAACCGATAGAGATTGGTCATGCCCATGCCGGATACGATGCGTTCCCAACTGACGTGACCAAGCTCATTTCGAAGGAACTGAAGTAACCTAATCTCTTCATCAGTGTCTGGTGCGAAGTCACAATGCCCTCCTTCTGATGCCGAAGGGTGATAGCGAGCGCCATCATGAAAGATCAGTGCTTGTCCGAGCCCCGTCCCCGCTGCGATCAAGGCACGATTCCCCTTCGAATTCACTGTTCCCGCATTGAGGGTCAGCAGCTCATCGTCGGGCAACTGGTCAATGCTGTGGGCCATGGCTTCCAAATCGTTGAGTAGGCCGACGGAGGGTATCTTGAGGGTCTTTGCTAGCTGACGTGAATCAATGATCCAGGGGAGGTTTGTCGCGTTAGAACGGCCGTCAACAACTGGGCCGGCAACACCGAAACAGGCTCCGGAGAGGTCAAGAGTACGGTCTCCAATCGCGGCGCGTATGACGGCTTCAAGTCCGTCATAGTCACGGCTAGGGAATGACCACTCTTCAACAGTGGTCAGACGATCGCCTTCGGTATTCATTAACGCAATGAGGGTCTTGGTACCTCCGACGTCGCCAGCGAGAATCATTTGGTCAACAATGCTGCGGCAGGCTGTTCAATAAGCCAGAGCTGGAAACCGCGTTTCTGACGCACGAACTGCGCTGGGTATTCTTCGGGATTGCTTTGCCCTTCAAGTACTTGGCGGACGGCTTCTGCTTTGTCGTCACCCGCAACAAGAAAGAGAATGTTTTTGGATTCGTTAATGACAGGAAACGTTAGGGTAATACGCCAATCCTCACTCTCAGGAATCTTATTGGCTGCGGCCATTCGCGTGTTGATCTTGAGGGCATCACTGTGTGGAAACAAGGAGGCGGTATGCCCATCTGGTCCTAGTCCCAATAACATAAGGTCAAAGACAGGGAGCTCTCCTGGCGCGAGAAAGAAGACCTTCATAATCGTCATCTCGTAGTGTGCAGCGATTGCCGGAGGATCGGGACGTTCTGCTAAAACGCGGGAAACGTTTTCGTGAGGAATAGGGACCTTGGACAGCAGACTCTCAGACGCCATGTTGTAGTTACTGTCTTCATGGTCAGGAGGAACGTGCCGCTCGTCGCCAAAGAACCAGAACGTTGATTCCCACGGAATACGAGTCGCAAACTCTTCACTGGCAAGTCGTTCGTACAAGCTGCGTGGTGTGTTGCCTCCCGCAAGGGAAATCATACACTTTCCCCTTTCCTTGACCGCGCGCTCAATAATCTGGACAACGTGCTCTGCGCCGCGTTGGCTCATCTCTTCAATATCTGCAACGATGATTCTTTCACTCATGTATTTGTTACCCTTCTTTCAGTCAGTCTTCCGTAGGACTAACAGGAGGTTCAAAACGTTTGTCCAGCAAGGCCGCAGGGACATTGGCGCCCGGAGCGTACTACTGTACGTGAGGACGACAATGGACTGAGAACGCCGCTGGCAAAGGTTTGGGACCTCCTGGCTACAGCTTGCGCCATTTTCGTAAATCTTTTCGTA
>JAJDBL010000132.1 GCA_029261375.1 Nitrospirales bacterium | reverse complement strand
AACGATTGCGTGCCTCTGCTTTGGGAATTGGGTAAAACGTGTCGACATCAACCCCGTTACCAACCACTGAAACTTTAGACTCTGCAATGCCCAATGAAACCATCATGTCCTTCAATGCCTGACACACACTGATGATGTGATCACATTGTTGAAGACTCCATACAATCAGAGGGCGTATGGCTGGAAGATCAATATACTCATTGATGTCGTTGCCGCGCGCGCTGAGAACGACCGGTAGGTCGAGGACCTTGGCAAGGTTGACCGCAGCCCAGCCATCAGGATAGATCCAGTGCGCATCGATGAGATCGTAGCGTCGCTCGCGATGTAGACGACAAACCAAGCGACGCGTCGCCCAATACATCGCACTCCCATGTGTCCGCATGCCAAGCTTCGGGATCACAAGATATCGCGGGTGATAGATGCGAAGACCGTCGAGCACCTCAGTCCTTCGAATGCGACTCGCATCCGCCCATCGTGTCCGCCACGGGAGTTTCGGAAAATACGGGACGGGGGCCACGACATCTAATTCGGCTTGAGCCTCATTCATAAATGTTTTCATTCGATGCTTGATGAAAATACCGCTATTGGGCTTTATATGATTGGGAAAAAGATTCGTGTACGTCAGAACACGAAGATCCGTTTTCAGCATCAGAAACAACCAGAAGAATACATTTCTACTCGCACTCCAGACACAAGCCTTTTACTCTCGCAGACGAGACATTCTTCCCAGCCCAATTGCCACGGCTGCGGAGAGAGGTTGCGCTCCTGGCGAACGTCACGGAACACTAAGATGCGGCTCAAGAGTCTCACGCAGCAGGGTATCGACCCGTCCGGCCACAGCCATGTTGGTATGCAAAGCGCAGGCTTCAACCGTCGGTCCTTGCATCTCTCCAGCCACAAAACTACGGTATGCTGCGGCAAGGGCGTTCCCAATCTCCTCTCGGTGATTCTCCACGACCTTGCCAAGATGTTCCTCCCGCATCAACGAAGCCGTTGCGCCTGGCGACGCGATCGCCAGAATTGGACGGCCATAGGCAAGGTAGTCGAACAGCTTTCGAGGAATCTGCAACGGCGCGTCGGGTTGCAGGATTAATAATAGATCTGATGTTGCCAGTCGCTTGTGACACTCAGCGAATGAAACACGTGGAGTGACAGTCACGACCTCTGATAGTGGTGGCTGCTGAAGTAGGACATCAACCTTATGGTCATCGAGGTGGTCTGCTCCTAGCAGATCAAGCTTGACTTTACCCAAGGGGATAACTCCCGCACAAATCAGGTCGGACAATGCCTCCAGAAGTGGGCGTACATTGCGTTTTCCATATAACTCTCCAGCATGTATAAGCGAAAACGTACCGTTTCCAGGACGCGATGGCGGGAAATGGGCAGTTGAGACGGGAGATGGCACCGTGTATCCATTTGTGATGGGTGTGAGTTTGTCACGAATGCGATCACCATGGCGACTCACCATGGCTTCTCCCATCTCTTTAGTCAACGTCACCACCCGGTCGGCCCTTCGTATGACCCAGCCTTCCAACATCAAGTCCAACATGTTAGCCCAGAAAAACCTTCGTTGGTCGTAGGGATTATCGTACCAGGGGTCTCGAAATTCGACCACGAGTGGTTTGTGGAGAATCTGCTTGAGGATGGCCCCAACGAGCAAGGAGCTCCAGGGTTTACCGGTTGCATAAATCACATCACAACCATACATCGCATCAGCCCGCTTCCCTGAGAGAGCAGCTTTAAGAGCCCATCCAACTTTATCGTCAGGATACAGGCAATTCTCTTCGATCAGATCACTCAACAAACGGCGTAGCGAACTCCTGGCATCAGTCTCGGCAGATCGAGTACTGTCCGTGGCGACGATGCCCTTTCGCTTTGGCCACACCGTCCGCCCAATCTTCGTGAGCCACTTCCGGGCATTAGCAAAACCAATGCGAATCGCGATCATTCCTGGAACATCGCTTTCGGTGACGGATTTATCTCCACACCCGTCTTCCTCGGGGATCGTAATGACGATAGACCGCCACCCCAGAGCCGCCAAGTGCTTCACCAAGAAATACGGTCGCCACGCACCACTAGTTTGGTTTGGTGGAAAATAATAGGCGATAAGCAGTATGGTGCGGGCGCGACGGAGGCTACTGCCGGATCCATCGGATGCGTCGAAATTCTCTTTATTCATTTCGACGTGTGTAGGTTCATTCTCCGTCGCTCTCGGTTCATCCTAGCAAACGGTGCGACCCCCGATGCGAGAATCAGGCAGCATTGATTGATAAAGACAATCGTAGTCACTAATCATGCGATCCATGTTGAAATTTTTCTCTATGGCATGCCTTGCTTTTACACCAAGAGACTGGCGTTTTGCCTCATCAGTGAAAAGAGCGATGACGGCATTGGCCATGGCTTGGCGGTTCCGCGGTTGAACTAGAATTCCAGTCTCGTTATGGCAAATGATCTCAGTATTTCCACCGACCGCCGTTGCGACGACGGCAAGCTCCGCGACCATGGCCTCTAATATACTAAGAGACACACCTTCGTAGTCAGAGCTGCATACGTACAGATCCAACCCTGGCAGAAGTTCCGCGACGTCTTTTCTCAGACCCACAAACACGACCACCTCATTGAGTCGCAGGTCAGCCACTTTACGGTTCAGGTGCTCTAAACAAGGGCCTTCACCTATCAGCATGAGGCGAAGACGCGGAACAGCATGACAAGCATCGGCAATTGCTTCTATGAGGAGGTCCAAATTCTTGATAGTATCCAAACGGCCGACACAGCCCACCACCTGGGCATCATCCGACACATCTAAGAGCGCGCGCGCGCGTGCGCGCGCGTCAGAACTGGGCCGTGACGCCAGCGTAACGCCATTTCGGATCAACGCTGCTTTTGGAGGTGCGACCCCCAGCTCATCAATAATTTGCTGCCTGAGGTAGGATGAAACATTGACGATGGTCATCGTGAGCGCAGCAAGAGCCTTCTGTTCAAACAGGTGTCGCGTGGAAATGTCAGGACGCCTCCCGTGCATCGTCACCAAAACTTGTGGCATACCAGCTAGCCGTGCGCCGATTGTGCCGTAAAACCAGCCGAGTTCGTCGTGGCAATGCAATATGTCGATCCGTTCTTTCCTGAGGAGCGTAGCGATTCTCACAAAGAGACGCACATCCCAACGCCAGCGTTTCCCGAGTTCCACGACCTCATGTCCTTCAGCCCGCAATGCCAGACCTAACGCATCAGCCTCTTCGAGACACCAGATAATTGATCGATATCGCGGAGAAGGCATTCCCCGGACAAGACTGGCGACGACATGGCCAGTGCCAGCAAAAATTAGCCTCGTGGCCAGATGGACAATGCGTACCTGTTGACTCACAGCGACCTAAAGCTATGCCGCGATACCGCAAGTATTCTGGTCAATAAACTGCCTGTGCCATTCCTCCAAAACTACGAGCTGCCAGAGCACCTTGTGGTGATCATGTCGCTGACTGACATGTTCCTCAATCAGCCTCTCGACGGCGTGGCGGTGAAAGTACATACGGTTCAGGCACTGTTCTGACAAGAGTAGCTCTCGAAGATACCCTGACAGATCACGCTGGAACATCAGCGCAAGCGGGGTAGGAAACCCTACTTTCTCCCTCGTCACGATTTCTCGTGGGAGGCGATCCTTCATCGCTTCTTTGAGAATCCATTTCACCTGGCCGTTGCGAATTTTCATCCCGGATGGGACGGTCGCTGCAAACTCCACAAGGCGATAGTCTAAGAACGGGACTCGCAGTTCTACCGAGTTTGCCATCGTCATCTTGTCGGCCTTAATAAGTAGATCATCAACAAGCCAGCCCTTGAGATCACTGTAGAGCATACGAGTGAGCACATCATCGCCCCGCGTTTTCGAATATGACTCTGCGAGCGAATCCCGGCATGGGTGTGCATGGATCACCTCCCGAAACTCATTCGTATAAAGGATGTCTTTGTAGCCCACATCGTGGAGGGAGACACCCAGATAGCGCTCTTCGAGCGGTTGACGCGCCAAGCGCAAATACTTACGGATTTTCGTGTGCCCGGTCGCGCCTAATAGCGGCGCAATGACCGAATTGCGAACACCCTCCGGGATTTTTCGGTAGTGTTCAATCCATTGCATGTACTGGTAGATCGCATACCCCGCAAAAAGTTCGTCAGCTCCTTCTCCGGAAAGGGCCACCGTCACGTGCTCGCGAAGTAGCTTTGCAACCAAATAGAGCGAAATAGCAGCGGCTTCAGTGACCGGCTCATCCATGTGCCACACAAACCGTGGAATACACTCGAGAAAGTCTTTGGGATCGATATAGAGCTCGTGGTGATCAGTGTGGAAATGGTCCGCAACTATCCGCGCATAGCGAGTCTCGTCATACTGTGCTTCGTGATAGGCGACCGAGAACGTCTTGAGGTCTCGGACACCCGCCTCAGCCAGGAGTGCTACCATCGCACTTGAATCAAGGCCACCGCTCAGGAATACCCCTATGGGCACGTCACTACGCATATGAATCTCTGCCGCATTGATGAGCAACGCTCGAAGTTCATCTGCGGTCTCCTCTGCGGACCGATGTAGATTCGGTACATATTTGAGGTCCCAATAGGCTTCCGTAGTGAGACCCATTGAATTTGCCCGAAGCGCAAAGCCGGGACGAAGTTTCTTGATGCCGTTGAAAAGGGTGTCTGCGCCCGGAACATAGCCATACGTCATGTACCTATCAATTGCCGGTATTGCTACCTGAGCAGACACCTCTTGAGACGCGAGAAGAGATTTTATCTCTGAGGCAAACACTAGGCCATCACGAGTTTCAGCGTAATACAGTGGCTTAATTCCCACCCGATCTCTTGCCAGAAAAAGTTCTCCTTCCACCGAATCCCACACGGCAAACGCGAACATTCCATTGATGCGTTCTAAACATTTCGCGCCATATTGAGCATACAGCGCGAGAAGGACTTCAGTATCAGTGTCTGTCTGAAACCCATAACCTCCAGCTTCGAGCTCCCTGCGACGCTCAACGTAGTTGTAGATCTCCCCGTTATACACAATGACATACCGCCCATCCTTGGTTGTCATGGGCTGACGCCCACGATTACTCAGATCCAAAATGCTCAACCGCCGATGCCCGAGCCCTACAGACCCATCAATATGAACACCATGATCGTCTGGCCCACGATGGCTCATGCTCGCAGTCATGCGTTCTACAGCGGTATGATCCGCTGCCGCTTGTGAGCGGAACTTGTACGTTCCTGCAATACCACACATTCTTAGGTAGTCACTCTAAAGCAAGGGGCGAAATGCGTCAGGGGTGCGTGTTGTACGGCGATCCCCCGGAAAGCTATCCCATGCTCACGGGTCTGAATTAGGCCAAGTGTTCGTCTGTTGAATTTGCGATTCATCTCTCTGTCTCGTCCACGCTGAGATTGGAGGTTTCCAGATGGACCGTTCCGGAAAGGGTTGGAGCGCCGAAAACTAGACGACCACTCACAACAAAGCAGGTAGGCGTTTGGGGGGTTCTCTCACGAACGACTCGTACCCTACCTCGCCGTCTTGAATGTCTATTGAGACGGTGCGTCAACAAGCCTACCGTCCCCACAATCAATCGCTGCGAAACTAACTGCCCCCAGGTATCCACCGAAAAGCTCACCGAGTAATAC
>JAJDBL010000131.1 GCA_029261375.1 Nitrospirales bacterium | reverse complement strand
GCCTCGACGATACCAAACCCCTGCTTGGTGTCAAGACGGCGTTGCAGGGACAGTTCAAAAAGTGTGTCCAGCAAGGCCGCAGCGAGGCGGGAGGCGAATCGTACGTCCGTACGTTGAGCCGAGCGGCGAAGCGAGAACGCCGCTGGCGCGCTTTTTGAACGACCCTGTGGATAACTTATACAGAATGGGCCCATTACCCGCTTGCACCCCCAAAAACCCTGATGTTATGCTCCTCAGTTATGGATGCCTCTCCAGCCCTCCTCACGTATCTATCGGAGTATTCTCCGATTATGCTGTTTCTCCTGGCCTCGTTTGCGTTTGGGGCTGGGACATTGCTTGTCAGCTATGTCGCGCAACCCAAATATCCAGAGGCGGAAAAACTCACCACGTACGAATGCGGAAGCGAACCGATTTCAGATGCCAGAATGCCGTTTCCCGTCCGTTACTACATTATCGCGATGCTGTTCGTGGTGTTCGACGTCGAAGTGATTTTTTTATATCCCTGGGCAGTCGCATTCCATGAGATCGGGATCATCGGGTTGATGGAGATGATGATCTTTATTGGCCTATTTTTCGTCGCGTATTTTTATGCGTGGACGAAGGGAGCATTAGAATGGGATTAATTCAGATCGGTCCACAGGATAAATCTGCCGATCTTGGGATGATCACCCTGACCCTTGAGAAGGCAGTGAATTGGGCGCGGAAGGGCTCGTTGTGGCCGATGACCTTCGGTCTCGCGTGTTGTGCCATTGAGATGATGGCCGCAGTGTCGTCCCGATATGACATGGATCGTTATGGTGCCGGTGTCTTTCGGGGGTCTCCTCGCCAGTCAGATTTGATGATCATCGCAGGAACCGTGTGTCGGCGTATGGCCCCCGTCATCCGGAAAGTCTACGACCAAATGCCGGAACCAAAGTACGTAATTTCAATGGGTTCGTGCGCAACCTCAGGAAATATTTACGATAGCTACCCAGTCGTTCAAGGCGTGGACCGCATCATACCTGTCGATATGTATGTGCCGGGATGTCCGCCAACGCCGGAAGCACTCTTCGACGGCATTCTCAAACTTCAAGACGAAATCATGCGTCGCCGCGTATTCACCAAGCAGCCCAAAGAAGTCACAATGAAAACGCTAGGGACGGAATAGTGGGAACGAGGTTGAAGGCTTTTAGGCTGATGGCTGAAGGTCGTGGAACGTGAATTCTATTAAAGTCCCCCCTTTGGAAAAGGGGGCGAGGGGAATTTCCTCACTGATATTTTCTCTGAATACACTGCTGCGTGCTTCCAGGATCTATACTTGGGCCGTCAGCGTTTTTTTCCATCCAACCGTCAGCCTTCAACCTTCAGTCTAAACACCTACCCAAATGCATCCCGCCGCAGCCCGCATAAAAGAACGCTTTCCCGAAGCCGTAATGGTGGAATATCGTGGCGAAGTCACCGCCAACGTCAAACGTGAATCCATCCACGAGGTATGCCAATTCGTTCGCGATGATTCCGAATTAGCCTGTGATTATATGGTCCACGTGAGTTCCGTAGACTGGCCGAAAGATCAGGAACGGTTTGAGGTCGTCTACGAGGTGTATTCCATTCCGAAGCGCCATCGGATTCGAGTGAAGACTCGAGTTCCGGAGTCTGACCCTCACCTGGATTCAATGGTCGATATCTGGAAGGGCGCTGAATTCATGGAGCGAGAAGTCTTCGACATGATGGGCATCCGCTTCGACAACCACCCCGATCTCCGCCGTATTCTCCTCCCCGACGACTACCCCGAAGGCTATCCTCTACGCAAAGACTTTCCGCTTCAAGGCAAAGGCTGGCGGGATACCTTCGAGTTCCTCGGCGAAAAGCCGTAGAACAACTCGCGGCCAAACTTCTCAACCCCTTATAAAGTTGTTGACAGGGTTCGCGCCTGAGTCATAAAATTATTGACCAGAATTCTGGTCAATAAGCTGGAGGCCTCTCATGTCTAGAACGTTGCCAATATCCGAGGTAAAAGCGCGTCTGCCGGAACTCGTCACCGGCGTTGATGAGCGTGAAGAAGAGATTGTGGTGACACGAAACGGGAAACCCGTAGCCGTGTTGGTGAATCATTCTGAATATGAAAGTTTGAAGGAAACACTAGACGTGCTGAGTGATCCTGAATTGATGCAACAGATCCAAGAAAGTAAGACGTTCTTTGCAAAGGGCAAGAAAGGGCTTTCCTTTGAGGACGTGTTCGGCGAACCACTCATACACTCAAAAACCCGCCGTGGCTGATGACGGCTTATCAGCCTTAGGGTTCACATCAAAATAGTTTCTCAGGTTATAGGTGTCGAGGCGCCCGCGCAGCAAGGCGAGAAGTGCGAGCATACTAGGTTGTATGCGAGTGCTGAGCAACGCAACTGGGCGGGATGAATCGGCGCAAATAAACGGGAAGTTATTTTGATGTGAGCCCTCAAATCCCTCCTCACATCGCTGAAATCATTCGTTCATTCCCTCCGGATCTCAAACGGAGTGTAAAAGCAGCGGTACGAGCGCTAAGCGGGGACCCCAATCTCGGCGAGCCACTTCTAAGAGAACTTGATGGACACTGGAAGTACCGCGTACGGCGTTTCCGGATCGTCTACACCATTCATCCTCGGAACAAAGTCATTCGAATCGTTGCCGTTGGTCATAGACGTAGGGTTTACGAGGACCTATCAAGGGAGGTTGCTAAGCGCCGGGTACGATAAAAAGCGAGGTAAATCGAGCAGAACAATGTCCCATCGAACCCCTTATCTGCCGGATGCTCGTCCCGGGCGACCATCCTCTACGCAAAGACGTTCCGCTCCAAGGCAAAGGCTGGCGCGACACCTTCGAGTTCCTCGGCGAAAAGCCGTAGGGACTTTGACTCTCAGACATTTTCATATTTTTGACACGCGCACTGACATTCGAGCGCAAAAGCTGTTTTTGGTAACGCGGCGCGTTGTTGGGCTCATAGCGTATTCAGACTCATCACTGCATCTGCCGTCACCCTGCCCTCGCGATCAACTCTGAATTCACGGCCTTCAACTTCTCGAAGATTCCATCGATCACGTTCTTCTTACCGCCAAAGAGCGCGTCTGGTCCCCCAGCGTGCAGGTTGCTGAAGGGGGGCTTGTAGAGCGCCGAGGCGTCCATAACGCCTCGAGCCGTGAGCTGGTCTATGACCATCTCGATGAAGCGGATCTGAGGTGAGGTGAGGCTTCGGTCGGTGAGAAACTCAGAGAACGCCGACTGCGCGGCGGAGCGGTCCATCCCGACCATGCGACGAACGAAATGAGCCAGGGACGGCGCTTCAGTGCGTGCCAGCAGGCCAGAGAGCATCGTCTGCCCGTCCTCTTCGCCGATCTCGGCTAGGGTCTGCTCCAGGCCCTGTAGATCGGTCTCCGTGAGAGGCTGGTTGGTCCGCAGGCGATGGATGACGATGTGGTCGAGGTGATTTTTCAGGTAGTCCTTGACCTTCTTCTCGTACTCGACGCCGGTCATCTTCGGCATGTAGACCGCCGTTTCCTCGCGGATGCCCATCACTTCATCCTGGAAGTCGGTGTAGACGATCTTGCGCTTCTTCTTGTCGAGGAACGGCACCAGGCCCCGCAGTCGCAGGCGCAGATCTTCGAGACCCTTCAGATCGATCCCCTCCCAAAAACCGCTCTCCTGCATGGAGGCTAGGTATGCGAGCTGGGCTTTCACCGCTGGAATTGTGGTCTTCTCCTCCAACAGCATGGCGATCTCGACCATCCGCTGCCGGTGGTTCTCGAAGACGCCCATGTCGCCTTCCGCCAACGCAAGCTGCATGCGGAGGGCTGTGAGATCGAACATGCGTGACTCGATGTCATCGGTCTCGATCTCGCTCGGCAGTCCCGCGACCTCATGCTGCAGCCCCTCTCGGTCGGCGTCGCTGAGGTGATCCCACACCTTGCGACCCCGGAAGCGATCCACGGCCTCCAGGTGCATCCTCACGATGAAGTTCTCCCGGTTCATCGCCGCCACTTCCGTATGAAGGCCTGTGGTCAGTGACTCTGCGAGGACCGCTTCCGGGTCGAGGTCCTTCGTCGCCTGGACATAGCCCAGCAGCTGCACCCGAGAGCGGAAGAGTCGGGTGCCGAGCGGGACGGTGCCGCTGCCCTCAATACCGTCGGGGTTCTCGCGGAAGAAGTCGAAGTTGAAGCAGAAGTCGAAGACGCGAAAATTCTTCTTGTCCTCGTCCGGGCCGAACAGCTCCGGGCACAGGCGCGTGCCACGCCCCATCATCTGCCAGAACTTGGTTTTCGAGTAGACCGGCTTGAAGAAGACCAGGTTCGCCACCTCTGGAACGTCGATTCCGGTGTCGAGCATGTCGATCGAGATCGCGATGTGCGGCTCCTTGTCCTTCTGTGAGAAGTCGTCGAGCAGGCTTTGGGCATATGTCGCTTTGTGCGAAATGATCCGTGCGAAGTGCCCAGCGTACTGCGGATAGTGGTGGTTGAAGCGTTTCTCGATGAACTCTGCATGATCCTGCTTGCGGGCGAAGAGGATCGTCTTGGCAAGCCGGTCTCCACCCTCGACCTTGTGACCGTGCTGCATCAGGTGCTGGAGCACCTTGTCGACCGTGTCCTCGTTGAAGAGCCAGCTGTTGACGGCGGATGCATTGACCCTGTCCGGAAGAGTTCCTGGCTCCACGTCATCGCCCCAGTCGAGGCTCTCCCATTGCTCCTTCTCCTCGTCGCTGAGCGAGTCGTAGTCGATGCCTTCACGAGGGAACTTCAGGTCCACCTGCTGCGCGCGCGGCGGCACGAGAAAGCCGTCCGCGACCGCCGTCTCCAGCTCGTACGCATCGGTCGGCACGCCCGGC
>JAJDBL010000130.1 GCA_029261375.1 Nitrospirales bacterium | reverse complement strand
GGCCATCGAACACTGCTTTGATCTCGTCAACAGAATCTTCGTTCCAAGCCTCGTTCGGAATTACGTTCACCACGATATGTTCTGCGTCGGTTTGAACAATTTGATATCGCTGGATTCCATCAATCTTTTCCACGAGACATGTCAGCTGGTACGGCGAAATTAAACGGCCACCTCCGAGTGTGAGGCAATCGACTGTACGGCCTTGGACGGGTTTCATCAGCGAAAGCCCACGACCGCACGAGCAGGATTCCTCCATTAACGTCCCGACATCTCCAACAGAGTAACGAATGAAGGGCATGGTATAGGCCTGCAGATTGGTGATGACAATTTCTCCGAGCTCTCCCGGAGCCGCTGGATACCCGTCACGAAGCACTTCGACAACAACATGATCACTGTTGATGTGATACCCGGAATGAGCATGGCATTCCCATGCAATCCATCCACATTCGATACTTCCATAGTTATCAACCAGCGAAACACCAAACGTCTCATTAATGAAACGTCGCGTCACGTTGTCCAACAGTTCCGCCGATGTAATCACTAATCTTGGCGCGATGCGTGAGGTGAGGTGCTGTGCTTTGACTGCCTGGGCAAATCGAAACAGATCTGCGGGCATTCCTCTCAGCACATCAGGCTTCGCCTTGATGGCGACGTTAATCTGCTGTTCAACCGTGTCATAGATCGAGGTGTATGTCTTCCGAAACAGACCGATATGTTCCACGAGCCGCTTTCCATGCGGGACCCGTCGCGTATCGGAGAGAATAAGCGTTTTATGACCCAGGTGATATCCATTCGCTAACTGGCTCCGCATGGAAAGAAGCCCCCACCATGCTTTCTCTTCAGGGGTGGTCACTATTTCAAACGGCATGCCCTGCGAGCCGCTGGTTCGAAGCGTGAGACAATGCTGTAGACTCACGCCTTTTGCCACAATCTCTTCACGCGGAAGATCCACGAGCTGGGCTTTGTGGGTGACTGGGAATTTTGAAAGGTCGCTGATATCTCTCAAGTGATGCGGCATAACACCAGCCTGATCAAACACACGCTGGTAATACGGTACGTGTTCATAGGCATGATGAAGAATACGTTGCAATTTCTCCCGCTGAATCTCACCCACAGCCGATGGCGTACGCCATTGATTTCTCAGCAGATGACTCAGTCGATACGCGAGCCGGATTGCTCCCATTTACACGACACCTCGGCCACACTTCTCATCGAGCATTGCACGTTCTGAAACCACGCGACACAAGGTCTTAAAGAGTTTGACAACGATCCCGGTTGGACGCATACCAAGCGAAGACACTGCGATCAGTCCAGCGACCAAGATGTAGCGTGACGCAATGAGGGCGAGCCTAGAGAGTCCCAATTGGATTTGACTCATAGACGCGTACGATGCGCCAAACAGTGAAGTGGCAGTCCCTGGGAGAGGTGCGGCATTCCCCGTATCCGGATGCTGCGCATGAATATGGAACAGCGTCCTCCCGTGCTGCGCCTTGATGGAAAGAATTCGATAAAGTTCGGTTCTATTTCGATGCTTCACGCGCATCCGCTCATTAAACACAATCGGATACCCGCCACGACTTAACCTCGTGCTAAGATCCAGGTCAGCACAGTATCCGAAACGAGGATTAAATAGACCACAGGCTTCCAAGACATGCCTCCGAATTGCTGAGTTCCGCGTATCAATCCCGGAACGGCGTAACTCATATCCGTTCACCTTCTTTCGGTACCAGAATTCCTCAAAATTCCTTTGCTCAAGCGTTGCCCAGAAGTTTTCGTTGATGCCGTCAGCGAATCCCATCACCGCGTCTGCTTCGACGTTCTGAAATGTCCGGTTTATCTCATGCGCCCATCGAACATCGACGACACAATCCGTGTCCGTAAAAGCGACGATTTCACCTTTGGCAACTTGCAGCGCAGCATTGCGTGCAGACGTACTCCCTCGTTCCTTTTCTACAAGGTAGTGCACCGGGTATGTTTTGATGATAGACGCCGTCTCGTCCGTCGAAGCGTTATCGACGAGCAATATCTCCAGATACTCCTTCGGGTAGTCCAGAGCCATCAACGAATCGAGACAGTCGCGAATCAGCGATGCCGCGTTATATGCGGGAACGACGATCGAGATGAAGAGAGGAGTTGTTGCGTTCATTGGTCGGACGCCATCGCTGGACGAACGCGGACTGAGCCAGCAATCGTGCTAGGGCTCAGTAATGGTTTCAATCAGAGTCTCCCAAGAAAACCGATCTCTGGCTCTAGCAATATTCGTGGCAAATTCATCTGGATGATCTGACTGGTAGAACGTCACGATCGCTTGGGCTAAAGCCTCTGAGTCCCCGGGGGCGACCACGTATCCTGTTTTCCCTGGTACGACGGCTTCGGGAAGTCCCCCTACCCGTGTGCAAATCACTGGCTTTCCAAAGCTATAGGCGATTTGAACCACGCCACTCTGGCTTCCAGAAGTATACGAACACACCACGATGTCACACGCGGAGAAGTACACTTCCACCTCCTCATTTGGAACATAGCGATCGACCAATCGCACATGGGGCCAAAGGTCAAGTTCCGTCACGACATCCTCGTAGGCTTCTCTGGGTTCATAGAATGCACCCGCGATGACAAGTGTGACATCCAGCTGTCGCAACACGTCGGGAAGTGCTCGCAACAGGTAGTGAATACCCTTATATGGACGAACATAGCCGAAGCAGAGCAATGTCCGCCCTTGAATCCCAATCTTCTCACGAGCATCCTGTTGAGAAATCCCATGAACGTGAAACTGGTCGTATTGTGGATGGCCTGCAGACACAATACGTTGCCGTGGAAACATTTGTGCTGCTAGCCCACGTTCCACCTCAGAATGCACGCAAAGCGTGTGGGCGTTACGGAGGCCAAACCAGGTGAGTGGAGTATCAACCCAGTGACGTTCATGTGGACGAACGTTGTGACAGATAAAGACAATCTTTTGATCTGTAAACCATCGCAAAAGGATCCCAATTACGCCAAGACACGGACCAAAGAACGGATGAAACCATTGAAATACGACAAACCGTGCACGCAATGCCCTGATCGCAAAAAAAGCCTTAATCCAGGACAGCGGGTTCATTGGGCTGATGATCCGACGGTGTTCAATGCTGAACTGATGCTGGCTTTCGTCAAGCTGAGTCGCCCCAGGAAAGAGCAGAGAAGGATACTGTTTTGTAAAACCGATTAGCTCAACCGGATGGTGGCCTTGTTCCAGTGCCTGAAA
>JAJDBL010000129.1 GCA_029261375.1 Nitrospirales bacterium | reverse complement strand
CGTTGGGTAATGACGCGACCGCAGTCACCATTCACGTGTTCGATTTGAATGGCGCAAAGGTCCGATCGATTGATCTCGGATCCACCTCCGAAGGACCACATGTTGCAGTGTGGGATGGGCTGACGGATGCTGCGAGTCCTGCGCCCCCGGGCACGTATCAATTTTCCGTGGTCGCCAATGATCTCCAAGGCGATGCGGTGCCCACACAGACGTTTTTCGATGGAGTCGTGACCGGAGTGAATTTTGACGGGGAGCGACCGCACGTCCTTGTTGGGCAAGTGAGTGTTCCGATTGAGGAAATCATCGAAGTCCAAAACTAGGCAATCATAATCACGGCTCAGGGATTCACAATGATCCCTGACCTTCAGTGACAAGAAGGAGCGAGCATATGGGTGTACTGTCGTCGCTGTTCACGGCTATCAGTGGGATCACCGCGTTTGGGGAAGCCATTTCCGTTACCAGTAACAACTTGGCCAACGTAGGAACAACCGCGTTTAAGTCGAGCCGTGCCTCCTTTGGTGATCTGGTCAAGTCAAGCCTAGGAGGGTTCCAAGGGAATAAAGACGTGGGAACGGGGACATTCCTGACCGGCGTCCAGTCGGTCTTTACTCAGGGGTCTCTTCAACCCACGTCCGTCCCAACAGATCTATCGATTGGTGGTGACGGCTTCTTCGTCGTGCAAGATCCTGCCGGTGCGACGGCGTATACGCGATCCGGGCAGTTTCGACCCAATGACAGTGGACAATTGGTAAATCCAGAGGGCTTTGTTCTCCAGGGATTCTTGGCGGACGTAACAGGCAACATTACTGGCGCGGCTGGGCCGATTAATCTTACATCGGTCTCGGCAAGTCCGAAACCGACCACAAAAGTGACTATCGACGCGAGCCTTGATTCTAAATCCCCTGTCAAGGTCTTTGCGATCGCGGATCCTGCGGCAACGTCGAACTTTAGTACTAGCATCCAGACGTTTGATTCTCTTGGCGTGGGGCATCTGATGACCAGCTACTTCACCAAAACTGCGGCAGCAAACGTGTGGGATCTCAATGTGGTCGCGGCAGCGGTAGAGGTGAACGTCGCGGCGCCGTCTGGCCAAACGAACGAGGTCGTTGCCCGTGGGACACTCACCTTCGATACCGCTGGAGCACTGTTCGACGAATCGGCGATAACCTATTTCAACACGGGTGCAACGGGTATCGACTTCATCGGCTCGGCTCCTAATCAGGTGATGGCGTTTGACCTTGGAACAAATATAAACACGGAGTTAGGGACTGGTTTGGATGGTACTCGCCAATTTGGGGTGGAATCGTCAGTCCAGAGTCAGTCTCAAGATGGGTTTGGGGCAGGGACCTTGCTTGGTTTGACGATTCAAGAAGATGGAGTGGTTTCTGGGCAGTTTTCGAATGGACGGATTCAGGCACTTGGACAGGTACAGTTGGCTCGGTTTAACGATCCGACAGGGTTACGTTCAATCGGGAATAACGCGTTTATCGAGACCTTAAACTCCGGTCAACCTATTGTGGGAACTCCGAGCACGAGTGGACTCGGCCGAGCCATCTCCAGCACTCTTGAGCTTTCAAACGTCGATATCGGAAAAGAGTTTATCGACATGATTACCGCACAGCGTGCGTTTCAAGCCAATTCACGAGTCATCACGACCGCGGATGAAATGCTCTTGGAGTTGGTGAATTTGAAGAGATAATGAGTGGGGTCAGGGTTCAGGGGAGTGATGATTGAAGGTCGCTCTCCTGTACCCTGATGACGAGCCATGCAATGTGTGAGCGGTGGGCTTGAGCAAGGAAACTACGAAGACGGGGAGCCGTTGTCGTTGTTCTTGCTCAACGCATTTTTCAAATCCCCGGTCCTTAACCCCAGTTCCCTGATCCCCGACGCCTGCCTTTTCCCTGCTCAAGATTTTCTCGACACGTTCCGATAAGAGGAGCGATCACCCTTTATATACGATGAGAGGAGCAGTCCTCATGAAGAAGCCTGCCGATAAAACCGCGAAGAAGACGCCGAAGGCACAGAAACCCGACCTGACTGATGGCGTGGCGGAACCTGTTCCCTACACGATTCATACCCTTGATGATGCGGCGTCGGTCTTAGTTCAGCTTGATCCGACGGACATTTCTGGTCTCACCGTGCTTCGCGATGCGCTTGAGATGCTTGCGAGTGATGCGGCAACCCCCGTTGCGGCACAGATACTGGTTCTGAACGCATTTGAATCTCTGGATAGCATCGTCTGCGCGACGGTGTCCGATGCCGAAACTGCGATGGTTGACGCGGGTCAGAAGCTTGGTGACGCGATTGTCATGCGTGATAGCCATAAGTTCGTCTCAGGAACCCCGGAAAAAGCTGAGAAGTCAGAAAAGGCCAAAGCTGCGGCCCCACAACCCACCGACTCGGATGATGATCCCGCCGTGTTGGCGCTATTGGCAGAATTCGAGGCCGATGAGAATAAGAGTAAGAAGAAAGATGCGAAACCTGCGGTTGAACAGGTCAATGAGCCACGGTTGGAGTCCGTGCCTGCGGCGGCTCCTCAAGTTGTCGCTCTAGTCAGCGCATCGCAGGATCAGGTATCGAATGAACCCGTGGCGCTTGAGTTCCCGCCGGAGACTGATTTCGATTTGATG
>JAJDBL010000128.1 GCA_029261375.1 Nitrospirales bacterium | reverse complement strand
TCTCGTTCTATGAGCATCGCGATACGAATGGCTGCATCTGTCTGCGGAGGGTTGGCCTTGATGCTGCGTTTGAGATCACGCAATTTGTCGATGAACCCCATTTGGGTTCCGTGGATATCGGGAATCCGTATGAGTGATGCGGGCCGCGTCTTGAGCATATCGCGGCGATGTTGGAGAAATGCCGCGTGTTTCTCTTCTTCCAGACTCATGGTCGCAAATACCTTCGCGGCGTCCTCGTCGACCGATGGCGTGCGTGCTAGCTGTGCGTAGATCAGGCCACACAAGGTTTCAATTTCAGCCCCGTTACTCAGCATATCCAGAACCGTCATGTTCACATCGACTACTCCTATTGAGTCAGTGAGAAAGGGGGATCGTGTCCTGATTCCGGTTTCTCACTGAGGGACCTCATGTGAAACGCGATCGCTTCACGCCACGCTCACCTCAATAGATTTGGGTTTCGCCTTCTTGGATTTCGGAAGATGGATATTCAGAATGCCTTCCGTGAAATCCGCATTAACCGCCGCATCATCGACATCATCAGGAACGGCGAAGCTTCGGAAAAAGCTACCGTACGAACGTTCGACGCGGTGATACTTCTTGTATTTATCCTCGGTTTCCTGCTTTCTCTCGCCGCGAATGCTCAACACACCGTCTTGGACCATGACCTTGACGTTATCCTTCGCAACCGCGGGGACTTCGGCCTTGATCAGATATTCCTTGGGCGTTTCGCTAATGTCCACTGGCGGGGTCCAATCCGCAAGTGTTAAAGACTCCCTGCCGACGCTCCCTTCACGCGTCGGGAGTGTTGAGCGGCTGAACAAGCGGTTCAAGCGATGTGAGACATCCTCTAAATCTCGAAAGTGATCCCAGTGTACAAGGCTCATCGGGAACCTCCTTTGATGGGGTAGGTTAGGTTGTTTTCTCTACACATACCAAAATATACGCAAATGCCATACCAGCTGGAAAAACAGTCCCTGTGAGAGACCTTGGAGTTCGTAGTATGCGTCACGGGTCGGCTTCTGTCCCTTTTTGCCGCATCGAGAGGCGGAGCGCTGTAGCGAATTGCATCAAGTTAAGAAGAACAACGATCGCTTCAACCCACGCGTGTTCCTCTGCACGGCTTCCCCAAAAACTTTTGTGGGTGGCACGTTATCTGCAGGGCTAATGTGAAATGTCTCCTTGCGTCTCCTAAAGCCAATGCGAGTTCTTGTTCTGAATACCGGCAGCTCTTCACTCAAGTTCCGAATCGTTGAGATAGCGAACGGAACTGGAGCTCAAGTAGAGGTGCCACCGCAGACGGTTGTTGCTGGGGCCATAAAGAACATTGGAGGCGAGGCAATGTTCACGTCCCACGATGCTGTTTCCGGTGGATCGTTCGAAACACAGGGGGTGTCCAATCATGCTCAAGCAACACGCTGGGTTCTACATTGGCTGGAGCGAACCCTCTGCACAACACAAGGTCTTGGAGCGCTCGCGAAAAATATTGATGCGGTAGGGCATCGTATCGTTCATGGCGGCGACCGTTTTTCTCAATCAATCCGACTGAGTGGAGAAATAGTCACTGAGATCGAACGGTGGAGTGACCTCGCGCCACTACATAACCCAGCCTCTCTTGCGGCAATCAGAGAAGCCACGGTGTTCTTTGGTGAGGCCATGCCGACGGTTGCAGTTTTTGATACAGCGTTCTATCGCAAGATGCCACGTCAAGCACGCATGTATGCCATTCCCGCGGAGATGGCGGAAAAACATCATATTCAACGATATGGATTTCATGGGATCGCTCACGCGTCTTTAGCTGCGGGCTACGCACACGTCTCGGGCCAGCCCTTGGACACCTCACGCCTTATCACCGTACATCTTGGGAATGGCTGTTCAGCTACTGCGGTGTTAGACGGTCAAGCGATAGACACCTCAATGGGCTTTACACCCTTGGAAGGTCTCATGATGGGAACTCGATCGGGTGACTGTGATCCATCTACGGTCGGGTACCTTGCGAGGAAGGAACAGGTGTCGCATGCAGAGGTCGAACGTTGGTTGAATGAAGAGTCTGGATTGTTGGGCGTGTCAGGACTCTCGAACCAGATGGAGGTCCTACTCGAGGCAGCCTCTGCGGATCGAGGTTCGCCGGCCGAGAGTGCGATCGAGATGTTTTGTTATCGCGTGCGTAAATACATCGGCGCATACCTCGTGGTCCTAGGGGGAGCCGATGCCATTGTGTTTGGGGGTGGAATTGGAGAACGTGGGTGCGAAATTCGAGCTCGCATATGTTCTGGGATGGATTGGTGCGGACTGAATCTTGATGAGGGCCGAAACCAATCTGCGGTTGAGTTGGATCCGGGCGATGGGATGCGAATCAGTCAGGAACATGGCGAGCTCGAAGCCTATGTTGTGGCGGTTGATGAGGAAGTGTACATTGCGCAGGAAACCGCTCGCTGTGTCTAAGCAGGGACGCATTCAATGCGCAACGTTGATAAGGAGATTGTATCATGAGTAACGCGCTCAACGAGAGTGAGGTGCATACCATCAATGTCTATCTGTTCTGTACTCTCGTGATGTGGCCTCGTCTCCCATCCCAAGAAAGGCCAGCCGAACAAAAAGGAGGAATAGTCGAATCTTTATCATGAATATGTGATAGCGTTCGGACAAAGAATGTTGCTTGTATACGGACGCGAGGTTGAAAGAGCGTAAGAGTGCTCACGACCACGCACCACACATCACATCGCTGCATGATCAGCGAGGAAGAGAGGGGCACTGATGGGAACAGCACTACCGTACAAACAAGCGATCACGGAATTGGTGAATATGTATGCTGAGATTGATGTGCTTACGATGGAGCTGTGCGCAGCCTGGCTGCCGAAAGCGCCTGACCGTCAGTCACAACTTGAAATGGCCGAGCAAATCGGGGAAGAGCGTGTGCACTATCTCTCACAAGCGGCGTGGCTTGATCAGCACGCGGGCGGGCCAACCACGATGATTCCAGAATCATGGACCCAGAGCCTTCGCACATTGGTAAACGGCATGAAGTGGGAGGAGTATCTGGCGAGTGTGCATCTCGCTATCGAAGGCGTGGGCATTGCCATTGTTGAACGGATTGCGCGGGACGCAGATGAGAGTGTGAAAGCCTGCCTTGCCCCGTCATTGCGCGATGAGGGTGGCCACAGTGCGTTCGCCGTTCGCCAACTCAAGCAGCTCCTGGAGCAAGCCTCACCAGAAGACCGCGACAGTATCAAGGACCGCATTGTTACGGCGATGCACGCAATCTATCAGCTTGCAGATACGTTGCCGGTCACCTCGGCGCATTGGGAAGCAGTGGGAACATCGACCGAAGAAGTACGACAGATTTCGGCGCGACGGACAGCCACCCTGATGTCAACACTGGGCATCTCCAGAGAGACGCAGGCGGCATAGTGGGACCTGTGTGGACCGTAATGTATTTGAGGTACGGTCCACACGCCTGGGGGAAGCACTATCGACTCGCCGTCACAATCGCGGCAGTACCCATGCTCAATGATTCCGTACGAATGTCTGTAAAGCCATGCTGCTGCATAGCCGTGCGAAGATCGGCAACCCAGGTGCTTTCCCGGACCAAGGTGGGTAGCCCTTTGAACGCGATGAGCCATTGACGAAGGTTTCGGCTCGGCATCCATCGTAGCACCGGAAAATAGCGTTCCCACAGCCAGGCAATGATGGCGTTGTGGGGATACGTAAAGTCGTGCATCAGCAAGATGCCGCCGGGTTGCAACATCGCGGCCGCGTTCGCGGTCAGGGTCTCTATATCAGCATACTTCGCTAGATACGACGAGACGATGGCATCAAACGGCACGTCGTCTGTGAAGTGTTCCGCCGCCGAATGGACAAACGTGAGGTTGGAGTGTCCAGTCGCCTTCGCCCGCTGCTGTGCGATTTCAAGATAGTCTGCCGTGAGGTCCACACCTACGAGTTCGCACTGCGGAAACTGGTCTCTGATGGCAAACGTCACGATACCCGTGCCACAGGCGAGATCGAGAACCCGCGTGGGGGAGGAGAGATGGGCGAGGATCTTCTTCTTCCATTTGTGGTCGTTGCCAAGTGTGGTCACGCGGACGACATCGTCATATGACGCGGCATTGCCCGCGAAGAACTCAGAGGCGAGATCAATATGATTGTGTGCCATCGCGATGTCCTCGTCGGTACGAGCGTGAAAGGGTTGATGTCATGAGCAAGACGGTAGTGTAGCAGAAGGTGAGGCGGATCTAGCGCGTCTCGACGTGGGATTCGTGTGCTTA
>JAJDBL010000127.1 GCA_029261375.1 Nitrospirales bacterium | reverse complement strand
ATAGGCTCACACTTGAATACGTCCTCTTGTCCGGAATCAATGATTCCCAGCAGGATGCACTGCGGCTTGTACATTTGATCAAGGGAATCCCCTGCATGGTGAATTTAATCCCCTTTAACGAGATTCCTGGGTCCCCGTATTCAAGACCGAGCGAAGCCAGAATTCTAGGGTTTCAAGAGATACTCATCCGACAGAATATCGATACCTATCTTCGGAAGAGCAAAGGGCCAGATGTACTGGGGGCATGTGGACAACTTGGCGCAGCGGTGATGAGCACGCGGTGACGTCACCTGCTACTCAGAAATACCGCGAGCTTCAAGAGCTGGTCAGCGGGATGCAATCCGTCCTTGTTGCGTTTTCAGGGGGTATCGACAGCACACTTGTTCTAAAAGCTGCCTATGACCAGCTCGGCGACGATGCGGTTGCGGCAACCGCGTTTTCTGCCACACTACCCGAACACGAGCTTAAGGCTGCAATCAGCCTTTGTACTGGAACAATCGGCGCCCAGCACCACATCATCGCAACCGACCAACTTCTCGATGCAGCCTTCGTGCAAAATGACGGACAACGGTGTTACCACTGCAAAACAGACCTATACACAAAATTGAGAAGACTTGCAGATCAACTTGGGATACACACCATCCTCGACGGAACCAACCACGACGACCTATGTGATGATCGACCAGGAACCGTCGCGGCCCAGTCGTTTAATGTGCGTAGTCCTCTGGTAGAAGTTAGCCTAACGAAACCCGAGATACGAGAGCTTGCCCGCATAGCACAGTTGCCAAACTGGGAAAAGCCCGCCGCACCATGCCTCTCATCACGTATTCCACGGGGAACTCCAGTCACATATGAAAGGCTAGACAGTATTGATGCTGCGGAGAAAGTCTTAGCACAGGAAGGCTTCAAGCACGTGCGCGTCCGATGGTATCAGGATGTAGCAAGGATTGAACTTGATGTCCAAGATCTTCCACGCCTTTTAGAGGCCGGGATACGAGATCGAGTTGTAACCCAACTCCAATCACTAGGATTCCGGCATGTGACGATGGATCTGGAGGGATACCGCCAGGGAAAGGCGAATTAGAATTGGATCGAGGCAGGTAGCCAGAATGGAGAAATCAGTATTCAGAATGAGAAGATCAGCCGAGCCCTAGGAAAGTGAGCGTCGCTATCAGGCACTCTGGTCTGAATTCTGACTCCTACATTCTTACTTCTGAATAATTGTCTCGGAGCTAAGCCTGCCGCTCATCAGCGTAAAATGCTTCGACCTCTTTGAGCGCATCATCAGAAAATCTCGTGCGATCTTCATCTGAAAGATTACGTGCTAACACCCGCTCGGTTAACTGAACCGCGAGATTGACGGCCGTAGACTTTACTTCCTGTATTGCTTGCCGCTGTTCTCGTTCGATTTCCTGTCTCGCCTGAGATAACATCCGGGCCGTTTCGGCTTCAACCTTCTTCTGGTTCTCGTCATGCAGACGTTGGGCGTGCTGCTGTGCCTGGGCAATATGCCGTTCGGCTTCCTCTGAGGCCGCCTTTACTTTTGCATCATACTCAACCAGTCGTTGCTCGGCTTCAATCCGTTTCCGTTCAGCGTCGTCGAGACTATCCTTAATCCGACGCTCACGAGTATCCAAGATATCCAGGATGCTTGGAAGCGCGAATTTCGATACAAAGAACAGCATGATCCCAAATGAAACAATGGACCAAAAGAGCAATGATGAGAAGAACGTGGTGTCAAATTGAGGCATGTTGAACGTTCTTTACTTAAACACTCGGAGGCCAATCATGAGGGCCATAGCAATGCCATACAACGCAATCGTTTCGACAAGCGCGAAACCGATCCAGACATATTTACTCACCCTGGCTTCCGCTTCAGGTTGACGAGCTACAGCTTCGATCATCTTCCCAAAGATATAACCAATTCCCACGCCGGCCCCGGCAAAACCCGCAGCCGCCGCACCCATACCAATCAGCAATGCAGCACTTGGATCCATCGCGTTTCCTCCTTAGTGGAAAATTTCTAAATCTACAGATTCGTTCATGTTAGTGAAGACGGATCGCCTCCCCAATATACACACACGCTAGAATTGTGAAGATATAAGCCTGAATACAGGCGATAAATACCTCTAGCCCATACAATGCCGCGGAGAGCGGGACGAGCAGCACAAGCCCAAAGAAACTCCACATCGCAAGGCCAAGAAACACCGAAATCATCATATGACCGACAGTCATATTAATGAATAAACGAAGCGCTAACGTGAATGGCCGAGCAAGCTGACTAATAATCTCGATCGGGACCATCGCTGGCACGAGCCAGCGCGGGGTTCCTGGTGGCGAAAAAATCGAGAAATAATGGAATCCGTGATAGTACAAACCCACAAAGATACTAATGACATACACCGTGATCGCAAACAATGCGGTGACGGCAACCTGGCTCGTCACCGTATATGACGATGGAATCAAGCCAAGGAGGTTACTGAGCAAGATGAAGAAGAATAAGGTGATCATAAACGGCAGCAGCTTGAGCCCCTTTTCACCCATGGTATCTAGGACCATGTCGCGAAGAAACTCGACCGCCATCTCTACAGCACTTTGTATCCGAGTGGGGATGATTCTCTGCCCCCTCGAGGCGAGATAGAACAGCCCCATCATCACGCCACACACGCACCACATGAGAATGACAGCTTTATTAATTGAGACATCCGCACCAAACAGATTCAGTGGGACGATGGGATGAAGTTCAAAGTGATGAAGAGGGTTTTCTAACTCACGAGCCATTGCGCGTTGCCATGCGATAGACGTTCAACATACCGGCGATTCCGCCGAGAAACACACCAACAATCATCACCCAAGGCCCAGAGCCGAGCCACTGGTCAATGCCATACCCCAGACCTGAGCCAATCACAACAGCAACGACAAGCTCAAGACCCAAACGGGTGGCAAATGCAAGTCCCTTCGTCAACTCTGTCGTACCGGAAGACACTAGGTTCTCACTACAATCCCGTGGGTAGAAACCGACGAATGGTAACACGTTGATTTAGGGGCATCAAGCTGGAACGGCTTCAGGCTCTGTATAACCACAGGCGGTATCGCGACATAACACCTGGGGGTCCGCCTGCTTCCGAGCTTTTTCAATTAAGAAGGGGGCTTTGCACAAAGGACAGGGTTTGTTGACAGGCCTGGACCAGAGAGAAAACTCACACTTTGGATAGCGATTACAGGCATAGAACATCCGCCCCTTTTTGGTCCGCTTTTGTACCAGATCGCCATCACAGTCCTGTTCAGGACACTTCACGCCAATACTAATGGCTTTGGTCGTCTTGCATTCAGGATACGCAGTGCACGCCAAGAATTTTCCAAAGCGACCCGTCTTGATGATCATAGCGCTTCCACACTTCTCACACGTCTCATCGGTCGCAACCTCAACTTTTTCAACGACCTCAATACCGCCTGAGGCATCCTCTTTAAACTCTTTCGTGCTCTTACACTCGGGATATGACGAACAGGCAAGAAATCGTCCAAAGCGCCCCCACTTCACCACCATCGCCTCTCCACATTTCTCACAGGAAATATCAGTGGCGACTTCCTCGCGCTTGACGTTTCTCATCTTATCCCGCGCTATACCCAGGTGTTCAGCAAACGGTTGATAAAATTCACGTACAGTGTCAACCCATTCACGCTCCCCATCCTCAATCTGATCTAACTGTCCCTCAAGCTTGGCCGTAAATGCCACATCGAGGACGCTGGGAAAGTATTCCACAAGCAGATCGTTGACGATCGTGCCCAACTCGGTCGGTCGCATTCGACCTTCCTCTTTCTCCACATAGGTGCGGTCTTGAATCGTCGACACAATTGACGCATAGGTCGATGGCCGTCCAATCCCCTTGTCTTCGAGATCGCGAATCAGAATTGCCTCATTGTATCTCGGCGGAGGCTGCGTGAAGTGCTGCTTCGCGCTGGCCTCGCCCCCCTCGACGAGCAGTGGGTCACCAGACGAGAGTGCAGGCAGAATGTTTTCTGCATCATCGTCTACGCCAGGT
This sequence comes from Nitrospirales bacterium, assembly GCA_029261375.1. Taxonomy (GTDB): domain Bacteria; phylum Nitrospirota; class Nitrospiria; order Nitrospirales; family UBA2166; genus UBA2166. Next base: position 487 of record JAJDBL010000127.1, on the reverse strand, counting down.
TGTGTCACACCCTGCGGATCAAGGTCTTTCCCCTCTCGGTAGACTTGCTGATGTCCTGGGAAGATGACCCGAGTGCCCGTTGCACGAAACATATATTCGCCAGCAGCGATATCAACACGCGTCATGGCGAGCCGGGCTGGAGTCATCTGCGACGCAACAAACCGACGCCAAATAAGTTCGTATAATCGATAAAGATCCCGATCGAGAACATCTTTAAGGAGTTCAGGCGTTCGGCCTGCAGAGGTCGGGCGAATCGCTTCGTGCGCCTCTTGCGCTGCCTTCTGTGTTTTGTACACCGGCGCTTTAGCGGGGAGATACTCTTCCCCAAATGTCTGTCCAATCAACTCCCGGACTTCCGCTTTCGCTTCATCCCCGATTCGAGTCGAGTCACTTCGAATCTAGGTAATCAACCCCACCGTCCCTTCATCCCCAATACTCACACCCTCATACAGCTGTTGGGACAATGCCATCGTGCGTTTCGGCGAAA
>JAJDBL010000126.1 GCA_029261375.1 Nitrospirales bacterium | reverse complement strand
GGGATGAAGGAGGGCCCTCACGATGTCGTTGGCGTCGAGGACATAAAGATTTGCACTCCGCCCAATTAAGTCGGCCATCAGAGACCCCGCGCCTTGAGCGTTCTGATATCGAAGGCGGACAATGCGATCGTTTGCGACTTGTTCTATCGATTGTAGTCCTGCGCCCATCACGTGCCGACGAAGAAACTGGCAAAACTGAGGTGGTGTCACGGGATTACCATATTTTTGTGGGAGCAGGTGAAGGCGAGACATTTGGGGCTCGACTGAGATGTGCAGAAGTAACGTTTCTCCTTCAATCCTGATCTCAAGTGTTACCGCAAGGGGGGCAGGCTGGTAGATTTTCTGGATCCACCCGCCCCGCAAAGGGAGAGCGATCTCCTGTAGCACCTGTCCAATTTCCCGGGTAGACTGCGACATCTTGTGTTCATTATACAGAGGCAGCGATGACGATTGATCAATCCCTCCAATGGGCGACCGGCGTGCTTGAGCAAGGCGCGGTCGAGAATGCACGTGGGAATGCCCTCCATCTGCTCGATCATTGTCTCGGCATGAACAAGACTGAGCGATTCCTGCAACGTCACGAAAGGATTCTCACAGAGACAGAGGACCGCGAGTATCGCGAACTCATCGTACGACGTGCGGCTCGCGTCCCGCTCCAATATCTCCTTGGTTCTGCCCCGTTCTTTGACCATGAATTGGTCGTCGATCCGCGAGTCCTGATTCCTCGGCCGGAAACTGAACAGGTCATTGAGTCGGCAATCGGACTGTTGCAGACGCAGGGCATTGGACTGGTCCCTTTGGTTTTTGATATCGGAACAGGCTCGGGAGCCATTGCCATCAGCCTCGCAAAAGCACTGCACGCGAAAGTGTGGGCGAGTGATGTGTCGGCAGTTGCACTTGAGGTCGCACAGATAAATCTTGAAAAGCTGGAACTCGAGACACAAGTGACGTTGGTGCATGGGGATGTTTTTGATCCGTTTCACGCATTCGATCTCGAAGGACGAGTCGATCTTGTGATCTCCAATCCGCCCTATATCAGACACGAGATGGTGGATCGTCTCGCTCCAGAAATCTCGGAACATGAACCGCGATCTGCACTGGATGGAGGGGAGGATGGGTGTGATTCTTATCGTGCGATTGTTCCTGCCTCTATCCCATTTTTGAAGCCTGGCTCAGGGTGGCTCGTGCTCGAGCTCGGCGATGACCAGGCGGAGACCGTGGGTGAACTCATTCGTAGTCAGCCCGAGCTAAGTGAGCCGCAGGTTTTCCCTGATCTCAATGGGAAGGAGCGTGTTATTGCTGCTAGGCGGGAACGGTGAAGATCTGATGTGACCAGCGCGGCGTAGATGATGTCGTGGTTAAAGCTTCTCTAGGTTGTAGGGGTTGATTCTCTCCGTGTCAAACACGGAATGACGAATGGCGCATTGCTTGTCCAGGAACGATCTTTCCCAATACTACTGGGTGTTGGGCGCCGGTGACGGATGGAAGGTTGTTGGGTGTTCCGCGAACGGTCTGAAATGCCAGGATGGCAAATGCTGCAGCTTCTATGGCTTTACTGTTCCATCCGTAGGATTCGGTCGTTGTTACCGGTATCGGTTGAAATGCATCCTGTAATGCTCTTACGAGTGCGCGATTACGTGTTCCCCCGCCGGCCAGAATCAATTCATCGATCGGCCCATTAAGAAAGCGCTCGCATTTCTTCGCGCTTAGCGCGGTAAATGTGGTCAGCGTCGCGAGAATGTCGTTCTTGTTCAGCTTCAGCCGCCCTGCATGTCGTAGCATACGTTGGACATACTCATTGCCGAATTCTTCTCCTCCAGTTGACTTCGGGGGGCGGCGTTTCAGGAAAGGGTGTTGCATTAACACTGCCAACATGTCTCGGTTGGTCTGTCCTTTTGCCGCCGATGCACCACCTGTATCTTGTGCCGCTTTTCCGTGGGTGAGATGTGCGATTGCGCGGTCTATCATCATATTGCCGGGCCCGACATCACACGCGATGATGTCTCCTTGTGTTGCGTTTGAGGGAAGATAGGTCACGTTGCAAATCCCGCCGAGATTCACGATCAATCGAGATTTGGTTTTGTGTTGAAACAGGAGTTGGTGTGCATAGGGCGTGAGTGGCGCTCCTTCTCCCCCGGCGGCCATGTCACGGGGTCGGAAGTCTGCGACGGTGGTGATCCCAGTTCGCTCCGCGATGATCGATGGCTCTCCGATTTGTAGCGTCGAGCGAAATCGTCCGCGTGTCTGGTGATACAGCGTTTGGCCGTGAGAGCCTATGAGATCGATATCTTTCACGGCGTAGCTCGACGAAGCAATCACCTTGAATGCGGCAGCCGCAAACCGCTCTCCTAGTACGACGTTCAGGTCGCAGACCTCAGGCCCGGTCCCTGAACTGCATAGATCGAGTACCTGGCTCTGTAGTTTTTTTGTGTAAGGGCTGGAGGTGAATGCGAGGAGTTTCGTCGCGATTCGCGATCCGCGTTTCCTGATGTCGACGAGGGCGGCATCAATACCATCAGCAGATGTTCCTGACATCAGTCCAACGACTTTCATGGGTGACGAATTCCTTCCTTGAATCAGAGGATAGCTGTCCTTTAAGTTCTTGACAATACGGAAAAAACGGCAGTACCATCAGGCCGCGTGTTCCAGCGCGAATCGCATGTTTCACACTCTTCTACATGGCTGTCGAATTACCGTCCTCTTCGGTGTGTTGTCCTGCTTCACGGCCGGGCTGTTCATTCCTCTTGCAATTGCAGAAACTGTCACGGTTGCGACCTATGAAGGCGTGATCAATCCTGTCACGGCTGAGTATTTTGAGGCCGCGCTCGAGGAGGCTGTGGCGTCAAATGCACACTTGTTCGTGTTTCAGCTGGATACCCCGGGTGGCCTCGATACGTCGATGCGTCTGATCATTAATGAAATTGATGCGTCTCCCATTCCAGTGGCCGTATTTGTCTCCCCGAACGGAGGACGCGCCGCCTCGGCTGGTGTCTTCATCACGATGGCGGGTCACGTGGCCGCGATGTCCATCGGTACGAATATTGGTGCGGCTCATCCCGTCGCGATGGGTGGTGGCGAAATGGACAAGGTGATGAA
>JAJDBL010000125.1 GCA_029261375.1 Nitrospirales bacterium | reverse complement strand
AACGATTGTCTCCAACGGATCAACGAAGTGGCACTATGTAGCAAGCGAAAAGGTTGCTTTCACGTATAACCTCGACTCAACCGATGAAGCTGCTCAAACCAAAACTGGAACATCAGCAGACTACTACGACCCAGATACTCTGACTTACGTTGGACGAGACAAAGTCGACATGGAGAACGTCTACGTCTTCGATGTTAAACCGACGGATCATATTAAACGAGAAGATCCTAACCCCAGAGAAAACGCACGAACCTATATCAGCGTCGATGACGGAACCGTTCGAAAAACAGTTATGTATGATCAGGAAGGAAATGAGACGAGTGTCTACACGTATTCGAATATGCGAAAAGATTTATCCATTTCCGCACAGGGCTTCGAGTTTGTTCCTCCCCAAGGGACACAGGTGATAGACGTGAACGGGACTGAACCCATCCACGTACCCGTTCAAATTGGCCACGATCAGGAATAAGCTGCGCCAATCTTCGCATTCCAAAACCGCTCATCCTCCGTGTTACCATGGCCGTTTATGGGATACTCCCTGATCATTCAACGCGATTAGGTATTTCGTAATGTGCAGCCACCGCAAGTCAGCATTCGTCGCGCTATCAGCATTAGTTCTCTCTATCCACGTCACTGGCACGGCCTCCATAGCCGAGCCTCGGCAATCACAAGCGGACGAAACATCAATCTCCATCGCCAAACTGCAGTCCCAAATGGATATCGAGCGAATGCGTAAGCACGTGTATGAGCTTGCATCTCCCGAGATGAAAGGTCGTGATGTTGGAACTGAAGAAGGTACGCGTGCGATTGCCTATATCGAAGATGAATTCAGGGCGTATGGATTGAAGCCGTGGTTTGATGGAGACTATCGACAGTTTATCGAGACTGGCGAGGGTGAAAATGTGGCTGCGTTTCTCCCTGGATCGAATCCCCAACGCCGCGCGGAACTCGTGCTTGTGACATCACATCACGATCATCTCGGCATTCGCGATGACGAGATCTATCCAGGTGCGGATGACAATATCTCAGCCGTCGCCTTGATGCTGGAAACCGCACGCATTCTTTCTCAGCATCCTGAGGCTGTGCAACGTAGTATTTTGTTCGTGTCCTTTGATGCCGAAGAAAAGCCAGAAGGTGGGACTGACGAGATGGGCTCAATGTATTTCGTCAGTCAACTCTCTGAGGAAGCACGTACCAGCATCGCACTCATGATCGGAATGGATCTGATGGCCGGTGAGGTTATTCCTGGTTTTCCAGGCACATTATTCGTGCTGGGATCTGAAAAGAGTCAGCATCTGTCTCGACTCGTTCGTAGCCGAACCCCTATTACAGGATTGAACCTGCTTCCGTTTGGACTCCCGATGGTTGAGGCGGTCCCCTTCTGTCCATGGTGTGAACGGCCGGTGAGCGATTACGACTCGTTTCGGCAAGCCGATATTCCCTTTGTCTTTCTTTCAACCGGAAGAACCAAGTACTACCACACTCCGGAAGATACCCCAGACTCATTGCATTACGACAAACTCGAACGTAATGCGAAGTACTTGTTGGATCTGACTCTTGGCGCAGCAAACGAGTTACGAATGATCGACGATTACGATCATGACGCCAGAGACCAGGTTACGGATATCGCGGGTGTGACAAAGCTTTTAGATGGAGTTTTGCGACATCCGCCGGAAGATATCAGAAGTGGAACTTTAGAGACTTTGCAGGATGCTCAAGCTACAGTTGAGGAATTTAGCAGGCGGCCTGATCCGCTCTCATGGTTTGAGTACCGCAGCCTACAAACCATTTCATTGCGCCTGCAGTGTGCGGCAGCTAGGCCCACATGGAAGCTATGTGGTTGGTTGTGAATAACCGAACCAACTACCCACCAGTTAGCACGGCGGCTAAGAACGTCGTTCCTGCGTAGGCAGGAATCCAGACACGACTCCAAGAGCACCCGGATACCCGCTTTCGCGGGTATGACGCACGTTGCGGATAACTGTTATGCGGATTCTTGAGTATTAGGAATGAGAGCCACCGCTTTGGTAAGACGCTCACAGGTTTTTTCTTGCCTTAGGAGTTCCATCACGTCGTAGATTCCTGGACTTGCTGTTCCACCTGTTAGCGCTACTCGGACAGGTTGCGCTAGTTTTCCCATTTTTAGTTCGTGCTTTTCTAGCACGCTTTGAAAGGCTGGCTCTAATGTGTCGTGGATGAATGGCGAGACCGTCTGCAGCGTTGCGGCTAGGCTTTCCAAAGCTGGTTTGATCGCTGGCTTGAGGAACTTGGTTTTGGCTTGCTCATCGATTTCGATGTCGGTTCGAATATAGACAGCGGAGGACTGCGCCATCTCTACGAGGGTTCGTGACCTCGGTTGGAGTGCAACCACGAGTTTTCGCATCCACTCATCATCACGTGTAGTTTCCTCAGTCGTCATACCTTCACGGCCGAGAAACGGACGTAGCAATGTCGCGATATGATCAGGTTCTTGGGATTGAATGTGCTGGCTATTCACCCACGATAATTTGTCGGGATCGAACGCCGCGGCTGCTTTCATGGCGTGATCTAGCGAGAAGACCTCGGTGAGTTCTTGAATCGAAAAGATCTCCTGATCGCCGTGTGACCACCCTAGACGGATGAGATAGTTGATCATGGCCTCTGGAAGAAAGCCCATATCCTCATATTCAGTAATCGAGGTAGCACCGTGTCGTTTTGAGAGACGCGATTTATCCTCTCCTAGAATCATGGGCAAATGCCCAAATTCAGGAAGGGGGAATCCAAGCGCGTGAAAGATGTGGATTTGTCGTGGGGTATTATTGAGATGATCGTCGCCACGTAACACGTGCGTCATCCCCATGAGCGCGTCATCAACAACTACTGAAAAGTTATAGGTAGGCAGACCGTCCTGACGGACGATGACCAAATCATCGAGCACAGAATTGTTGAAGGTCACCTCACCTTTGATAAGATCCTTGACGACCGTGTCGCCCTCCGTTGGGGAGCGAAAGCGAATGCTGAAGGGTTGCCCGTCGTGTGACTCGGTGGAATCCCGACATCGTCCGTCGTACTTTGGAGTTTCCTTGTTGGCGATCGCTATTTTTCGTTTTTCATCGAGGTCTTCTGGGGTACAAAAGCAGCGATATGCTTTGCCATCAGCAAGTAACTTGTCTACCTGCTCTCGATAGATACCCAACCGCTCCGTCTGCCTATACGGTCCTTCATCAACATTCATCCCTAGCCATTCGAGCCCACGGAGAATGGCTTGAATCGATTCATCAGTTGAGCGGGATTGATCGGTATCCTCAATCCTAAGAATAAATGTTCCCCCAAACCGACGAGCGAGAAGCCAATTGAACAGAGCGGTACGCACACCACCAATGTGGAGATAGCCTGTGGGACTGGGCGCAAAGCGAACACGTGGGGCATTCATGCGCGGTACAATATCATAAATGCCTCTTTACAAAATTGGGAGCAGCGGAAAGCGGAACAGTGTTCACCCCCACCCAGCCCTCCCCCGTAAAAGGGGGAGGAGTCTATGAAATGAGTCGTCCAACGTTCATCTATACCCGAACGATGCAAGCTAAGAAGACGAAACGGCTTGAGAGCATGCTTGAGGCCAGTATTAAACAGTTCCCTGAACTTCAAGCTGAGGCAGTCTCGGTCGGTTACACCAAACGATACGGAGAGGCGGACGTTCAACGGCAACTTATCCGCTTGAACCCGCGAAAACTTAGTTACTACGTGATCGGACACGAGCTGACGCACTTGCTTCAAGGCATGAAAGAGGCGTTAGGCGAGCATGCGATTCCCAACGGTGAGATCGCATGTGATATTTGGACCATCGCGCGTTCTGAACTCTTTCTCGACGAACCGCCAGGATATCTCGATGTGGGACGTCGTGTCCTCCTGGACTGGAAGCTACATCGCGATCGTGTTCGGAGTTTGTGTATCCAAGCCATTGAGAAGCGCAAAACACACCGAACGTACATTCGATGGCTTACCAACGCTCTTTGCACCTCGCTCGACTAGTGCACTAGCCAGTATCGCCTCTTCCCGCGCCGCATTTCATCTCCCCCTGTCTCTCCCCTGCCTAAGGCACTTCAAAAAGACCTTGGCATCGAGGAACCCTTTTCCCAGAATCTGCCTCCTACATAGTACGAGAGCAAGGAATGAATGAGTCCCTTAACGTAGTGGAGCCAGTAGGAGGACGGGAGATGATGAGATCAATATTCAGCTTATTCGGAAACCAAAACACTCACCCCGCCACGCATACCGATACGGCACACTCCACTCGGCAACGTGACGATCATTGGAATGCCATTTTTGATGAACTCGTGAAGAACTTCTGTCCAAAACGTCAAGCCATCGCCAAGGCAATGAAGGGGCCGCACGCGGCAACATTTTTTGCGGTCAACGAATGGTGATCAGCTGCAGGATGTTGAAAAAGGCCGCTCAGCGAGGCGTGAGGCGAATCGTACTTCCGTACGTTGAGCCGAGCGGTGAAGCGAGAACGAAGCTGACGGACTTTTTCAGCATGCTGCCGAAAGGAGGTCATTATGGCATTCGCTCTGCAACTGCATGAATCAAAAGGACAGGTTCTAATTATCGATGACGATGCCCGCGTCCGCACGGTGCTTCATCATCGCCTTGAACGAGAAGGATACGAGGTCGTTGAAGCGGAGAATGGTGATCAAGCGATCGATATCATGAAGCACGGGGACCATGCCCTGACCATTGATCTTATTCTTTGCGATATTCGAATGCCGGGATCCTCTGGGATTGAGGTCATTCAGCATTTCAATGCTCAGTTTCCATCCATTCCTATCATCGTGTTGACCGGGTATCCAGACATGGATCTGGCCATCACGTTACTGAAGCTCGGCGTATCTGATTACTTGGTCAAACCTGTGGAGCGCGACGCCCTGGTCGCAGCGGTCAACAAGGCGGTCAGCGAGCGAGAAGTTTTCGCGCACATCTAACCGAACAAGAAGTGAGGTATGAGAGTCCCGTGGGGTACCAGGTTGTATCCCACGGGACTCTTGGCAAGAAATAGTCTAACTGCCTTCAACAATATCTTCGCGCATCGGCCCCAGGAGACCAAGCAGTTCATTCTTCTCCTGCTCACCGACTTCGTACTTATCTAACGTTTTGACTAGATCATCGGCGACGTAGTCGAATTCCTGATTCGTAATTCCCAACCCCACATGAGTGGTGACCATGTCAC